>NZ_JACARK010001224.1:0-1789 GCF_013386655.1 Pseudomonas sp. K5002
CACCAGCAACGCACCCACCAGGATCGCGCCGATGACCTTGACCGCCGCCACGGTGATCAGGGTCACGAGGATCACGAACAGGTAGTCCAGGGTCTTCACCGCCACCCCGCGCACCGCCGCCAACTGCGGGTTGAAGCTGGCGAGCATGATGCGGTTGTACAGTGGCAGGGCCAGGGCCATCACCAGCGCGCCGACAATCGCCAGCACCAACAGGTCATTGCCGTTGACGGTCAGCACCGAGCCGAACAGCACGTTTTCGAGAATGTGCACGTTGATCTTGCCCGCCAGAATCAGCAGCAGGCTCGCGCCCAGGGCCAGGGACACCGAGAGGAATACGCCGATCAGCGTGTCCGGCGCCAGGCCGGTGCGGTTGCGCAGGTAGTTGAGCAGGATTCCGAACAGCAAGCAGTAGCCGAACAGGCTGCCGTAAGGCCCGGTGTAGGGTTCCCCCAGCAGAATGCCCACGGCCACGCCGGTCAGTGCGGCATGGCCCACGGCTTCGGAAAAGAACGCAAAGCGCTTGACCACCACCAGGGTGCCCAAACCGCCCAGCACCGGGCCGATCAGCAGGCCGGCGAGCAGGGCGTTGACTACAAATCCATAGGCCAGCGCTTCCGGCAGATACCCGGAAGACGCCCAGCCCTGGACCATCAGGCGAAAGGCTTCATAGCTCATAAGGCCGGGCTCTGTGGGTGGGTGGAGAACAGGGTCAGCAGGCGGTCCGGGGTCAGTGCCTCTTTCGGCGTGGCGTCGAACAGCACACGGCGGTTCAGGCCGGTGACGCGATCGGCCAGGCGGCCGACGGCTTCCAGGACGTGTTCGATCCACAGCACGGTGATCCCGGCCTGGCGCCAGTCGTTCAGCAGCCGCTCGAACACCTGGATCCCGGCTTCGTCCAGCGCCGACATCGGTTCGTCCAGCACCAGCAATTGCGGTGCCGGGATCAAGCCCTGGGCCAACAGCACCCGCTGGCGTTCACCGCCAGACAGCGCACCCATGCGCCGCTTGCGCTTGTCCTGCATGCCGACCCGTTCCAGTGCGTCGCCAATCGCGGCGGCATAATGTTTGGACAGCCCGAGAAACGCCGGACGCCGCTGGCACATCGCGGCCATGAAGTCGTCGACGGTCATCGGCAAGCCCCGGTCGAACTCCAGCGCCTGGGGTACGTAGCCGATGGTGCCGGGTGCATCCGGCCAATGCAGGCTCAACTGGCCCTGGTGCGGCGTTTGCCCCAGCAGGGTCTTGATCAGCGAGCTTTTGCCGCCGCCGTTGGGGCCCACCAGCGCATGGATGCTGCCGGGCTGCACCTGGAAACTCACTGCATCGAGGATCACCGTACGGCCCAGGGTCAGCGCGACGTTATCGAAGTCGAGGGTCGGGCCAATGCTGGCCACACTCAGGTGTTCAGCCGCCGTCATGCCCCGGACTCCTGAATCGCCCGCACCACGGTGTTGAGGTTGCCGGTCATTTCCACTTCGTATTTTTCCGCGCTGTAGTCGCCATAGGAAATATGCGACAGCGGGTACAGCTTCACCCCGGATTCACGCTGGATGGTGTCGACGTAGCTGGACGGAAAATCCATCTCCGAGAAGATCACTTTCACGTCCAGTTCCCGCAGTTGATCGATGGTTTTCTTCAACTGGCTGGGGCTCGGCTCGATGCCGTGGGCCGGTTCCACCACGGCGGTGACTTCCAGGCCGAATTCCCGCAGCAGGTAGTCATATGCCGCGTGCACGGTGGCCACCCGCAGGTCGGGGTTGGGCGCGCTGGTGAGCTTGGCCAGGGCGTC
>NZ_JACARK010001225.1:0-450 GCF_013386655.1 Pseudomonas sp. K5002
GCAACAGGCGATCCAGCAAGGCGCCCGCAGTGCCTTCGCCCTGTGCCGTCCGCCCGGGCACCACGCCGCCAGCGACTTGATGGGCGGATATTGCTACCTCAACAACGCGGCCATCGCAGCCCAGGCGTTTCTCGACCAGGGCCACACAAAGGTGGCCATCCTCGACGTGGACTACCACCACGGCAACGGTACCCAGTCGATTTTCTACGAGCGCGACGATGTGCTGTTCACCTCGATCCACGGCCATCCGGAGGCGGAATTTCCGTTCTTCCTGGGCTACCCCGACGAGTTGGGCGAAGGCGCCGGTGAAGGTTTCAACTTCAATTACCCGCTGCCCGCAGGTTCTGGCTGGGACCGCTGGAGCGCCGCACTGGAGCAGGCCTGCGGGGATATCGAGCGCTACGGCGCCGACATCATCGTGGTCTCGCTGGGCGTCGACACCTTCAAGGA
>NZ_JACARK010001226.1:0-371 GCF_013386655.1 Pseudomonas sp. K5002
GACGCCGACGGCGGCGTCACCGCCACCCTTGGGGAGGCGTGCTGATGCGTATCGCCCTGGTGGCTTCCCTGGCCTGGCAGGATTACCGCAACGATGCGTGGCTGTCGGTGTGTTCGGTGCTGGCGCTGGTGGCGGTGATCGCGCCGTTGCTGGTGTTATTCGGCCTGAAATTTGGACTGGTTAGCAGTTTGACCGAACGTTTGGAGAACGACCCGGCCACCCGGGAAATTATTCCGTTGGGCGGTGGTCGATTCAGCAGTGAATTTGTCGAGCAGCTCCGCCAGCGCAGCGACGTGGCGTTCGCTTTGCCGCGCACCCGGCAGATTGCGGCGACGGCGCAGTTGGGGGCGGTGACGGTGGAGATGCTGCCG
>NZ_JACARK010001227.1:0-1024 GCF_013386655.1 Pseudomonas sp. K5002
CCCTCGCCACAAAAGCCAGCTCGCGTTAGCTTTCAACTTTTCTACTGCCCTGACATCAATTACAAAATATAGGGAATACACATGACTCCGCTCCGATCACTTTTCGCTGCGCTGCTCCTGCCATTGGCCGCAACCGCTGCCCAGGCTCAGGAATGGAAAGAAATCCGCTTTGGGGTTTTCCCCGAATACCCACCGTTTGAATCCGTCGCCGCCGACGGCAGCCTGCAAGGTTTCGACATCGACCTGGGCAACGCCATCTGCGCCAAGCTGGAAGTCAAATGCGTGTGGGTCCACAACGAATTCGACGGCATGATCCCGGCCCTGCGCGCCCGCAAGTTCGACGCCATCATGTCCTCCATGGCCGTGACCCCGGCCCGCCAGAAAGTCATCGACTTCAGCGACCGGCTGTTCCTCAGCCCGACCTCGGTGATCACCCGCAAAAGCGCCGACTTCGGCGACACCCCCGAATCCCTGAAAGGCAAACAGGTCGGCGTGCTGCAAGGCTCGCTGCAGGAAGCCTACGCCCGTGCGCACCTGGCCAAGCTCGGCGCGCAGATCAAGGCGTACCAGTCCCAGGAACAGAACTACGCCGACCTGCAAAACGGTCGCCTCGACGCCACCCTGACCGACAAGCTTGAAGCCCAGCTCAACTTCCTGTCCAAGCCTGAAGGCGCCGACTTCAAGACCGGCCCGGCCTTCAAGGATCCGACCCTGCCGCTCGACATCGCCATGGGCCTGCGCAAGAACGACAAGGACCTGGTGGAGCTGATCAACAAAGGCATCGCCGCCGTCCAGGCCGATGGCACCTACACACAGATCCAGAAGAAATACTTCGGCGATCAGGATATCTACAACGAGTGACGCCTCCTGTGGGAGCGAGCTTGTGTNNACACAAGCTCGCTCCCACAGTAAAACTCTGCGCCCCATCGAGATACTTCCCATGAATGAACTCCTCAACTTGCAAGGCTTCGGCCCGCTGCTGGCCCAGGGTGCCTGGATGACGGTCAAGCTGGCGTTCCTGGCG
>NZ_JACARK010001228.1:0-1128 GCF_013386655.1 Pseudomonas sp. K5002
GAGCGTCCCAGATGCCCAGGTCGGCAGCGCCGAGGCGGCTTTGCAGGTACTCGCGGGTGGCGGTGGGTTCTTCATGCAACGTCAGGCTGACCGGGCCGCCGGCGCTGGCCGGTACCTCGGTGGACACTGGGTGTTTTTCTTCCAGCCACGCCAGCAGGCCGCCGTCGAGGTAGTGGTATTTCTTGTGGCCGATGACGTCGAGCATCCAGATGAATCGCCCGGCCCAGCCACCGCCTTCGTCGTCGTACACCACGTAAGTGGCATCCGGAGTGTGGCCCAGTTCGCCGAACAGCTTTTCCAGATCAGCCTTGCCCGGCAGCAGGCCCGGCGCTGGTGGCTGGCCCAGTTGGGTGCGCTTGGGGTCGACAAAGCGTGCGCCGGGGATATGCCCTTCGGCGTAACGCGCAGCGCTGGTGAGGTCCACCAGGATCAGGTGTTCGGCATCGAGGCGACCGAGCAGGTCACTGGCCTCGATGACCAGCGGCAAGCCAGAGAAGTCAGGCATGTGAGGTCTCCTGGGCATAAAAATTGGGCGCTAAGGGAGGGCGATTGTAGCGCAAGCGTCAGGCACTGCGGTTGGTAAAGCTGTGCAGGGCCTTTTCGATGCATTGGGCGGTTTTGCCGAAGGCCTGCACGGTGGTTTCCGAGAACGGCCCGCCGCCCTGGTCGGCCACCATCAGCATCACCACCCGGCCATTGCAGCTCAGGGAGCGCAGCAGCAGGTGTTCGCCCTTGAACAGGCGGCGCAGTTCCGGCGGCAGCAGTGCCGAGAACTGGGCGTGGTTGTCGGGGTTGAGGCGCACCTGGGCGGACTTGGCCAGCAGGCGTTGCAGCAGGGTGCTTTGCGCCACGTCGAGGCTCATGTGGTCGGCGTCCTTCGGCAGGCCGTCGACTTGATGCACACGTAGCGTGCTCAAGGTTTTGTCCGCCATCAGCAGCATCACCCGTTGCATGCCGCAGGCCACGAGGGCTTCCTTGGCGCAGGTGGTCAGGTGCATGGCATTGGCAAAGCGGCTCGGCTCTACGAGCAATTCGGTGCAGCGCTTGCGCCAGATCGCCAGGGACTCGGCGGTGGGCGGGGGGGCCGGCAGCAAACCGTGGTGAACGCGCTGCACATCCCATGGCCAG
>NZ_JACARK010001229.1:0-980 GCF_013386655.1 Pseudomonas sp. K5002
GGGAGAGGACCGCCTGTTGGCCGGCCTGACCCCGGAACAGCGCCGGGCCTCGTTCGACCTGCTGCACGCCATCCCCGACGAAGTCGCGCAAGTGATCGAGCGCGAAGGCATCGACTGCGACTACCGCAAGGGTGGTGTGCTGTATTGCGCCGCGCGCTACCCCGAACAGGAAGCCACCCTGCGTGCATACCTGGCCAAACTTCACAGCCAGGGCCTGACCGACGACGACTACCGTTGGCTTGGCCCGCAACAACTGGCCGAGCAGATCCGTATCGCCAAGCCTTATGGCGGCATCTATGCACCCCACGTTGCCACGATTCACCCGGCCAAGCTGGTGCGCGGCCTGGCGCGGTTGGTGGAGCGGATGGGCGTCAAGATCTACGAAAACAGTCCCGTCACCCATTGGCAGTCCGGCAGCCTGCGCACGGACAAAGCCTCGGTGCGCGCCTCCTGGGTGGTGCCGGCGGTGGAAGGGTATGCCACCACGCTGGCTCCGCTGGGGCGCTATCAGCTGCCGGTGCAAAGCCTGATCGTTGCCACCGAGCCGTTGCCGGCCAGCACTTGGGACGAGATCGGCCTGAATCGTGGCCAGGCGTTTGGCGAGAGCAGCCGGCAAGTGACTTACGGCCAGCGTTCGGCGGACAACCGCCTGGTGTTCGGCGCTCGCGGGGGTTATCAGTTTGCCGGCAAGTTGCGGCACAACTTCGATCTCACCGACAGCGAAGTCGAGCTGCGTCGCTACCTGTTCGGCGAACTGTTCCCGCAGCTCAAGAAAGTCCGGATCACCCACGCCTGGGGCGGCAACCTGGGCATGTCCCGGCGCTTCAAGCCGCACATGCTCTGCGATCACGCGGCAGGCATCGCCCTGGCCGGTGGTTACGGCGGCGAGGGCGTAGGCGCCAGCAACCTCGGTGGCCGCACCCTGGCGGACTTGATCCTGGGGCTCGATACGCCGTTGGTTCGCCAGCCATGGGTGATTC
>NZ_JACARK010001230.1:0-937 GCF_013386655.1 Pseudomonas sp. K5002
GCACACGGCACGCCAACCGGCGCCGCACCCGGGGCCCTCGGTGGAGCGCTCACACGCGCTACGGCCAACGCGCCCTCTGCCTGTTGAGGCGCCGCGCCACTTCAGCACCTTTGACCTGCCCCATGAACACCTGGGCCTGATCAGCGAGGAAATCACCTTGCCGATAGGCACGCGTGAAGCGCTCTTCGCCACCGCCTACAGGGAGACCGCCAGCAGCCGTCGCGCGGCGCAAACCACCTTCGACCAGACCCGCAAAAAACTTCAGGATCAGGCCCAGGCGTTTTTTACCGAACACACACCGCCTGCTCGGGGAGCACTGCCTGCGGTCGACCCGGCCCTGGATGAGGCGAAATTTATCGATCAACTGCTGGACACCGCCGATGGCCTGGTAGTCGGCGAAGCCCACGCCGGTACGTCGAGCAAAGGCTTCCTCAGCCGGCACATGGAATACCTGAAGGGCCCGCGAGAAGTAAAAACCCTGTACATGGAGCAACTCACCACCGAGCTGCATCAGGCCGACCTGGATATCGTCCACAGCCTGGGCTTTATGCCAGATGAACTGTGGAGCTACCTCAACGCATTGGACAAAGGCCACGGCGTACCGGCCGACAGCCCCTACGGTTTTGTCAGCCTGGTGCAGGTGGCGATGAAGCATAACGTGCGGATCCGCGCACTCGACTGTGTCGCCAGCTTGCGGGTGGACGGCATGCCCGCCTCCAGGACATCAATGTTCAACTACTTTGCGACCCAGGTGATCCGCGCCGACCAGCTTCAACAGGGGCCACACAAGTGGGTCGCGCTGGTGGGCGAAACGCACGCCAATACCCATCGCGGCGTACCGGGCATTGCCGAGCTCAACAACGGCATCAGTCTGCTGCTGGACGATGTGCCTCCCGGCTCGGCCAGCGGCTTTGTGCGTGAGCCCGCCAGCGTCCAG
>NZ_JACARK010001231.1:0-2109 GCF_013386655.1 Pseudomonas sp. K5002
CAAGAACAGTCGGGACCCGGGCGACAACCTGGCAATGGTGGAAGCGCGCCGCGACTTCCTCAACGCCGGGCACTACGCCCCGGTGGCCCGGCGCCTGGCCGAACTGGCCGCTGAACGCAAACCCCAGCGCTGGCTCGACATCGGTTGTGGCGAGGGTTACTACACCGCGCAGATCGCCGACGCCCTGCTCCGCGCCGATGGTTATGCCCTGGATATTTCCAAGGAAGCGGTCAAGCGCGCCTGCAAGCGCAACCCCACGGTGACCTGGTTGATCGCCAGCATGGCCCGGGTGCCGTTGGCCGATGCCAGTTGCCAGTTCCTGGCCAGCGTGTTCAGCCCACTGGACTGGCTGGAGGCCAAGCGCCTGCTCAGCCCGGGCGGTGGTTTGATGAAAGTCGGCCCGACCCGCGGCCACCTGATGGAGCTGCGTGAGCGTTTGTACGACGAAGTGCGCGAGTACACCGACGACAAGCACCTGGCGCTGGTGCCGCAGGGCATGAGCCTGCAACACAGCGAAACCCTGGAGTTCAAGCTCAGCCTGGCCGATCCCAAGGATCGCGCCAACCTGCTGGCGATGACGCCCCACGGCTGGCGCGCGAGTGCCGAACGCCGGGCCCGGGTGATCGAAGCCGCCGAACCGCTGCTGGTCACTGTGTCGATGCGCTACGACTATTTCGTGCTTCAATAACCCATTATTTTTGTGGGCCTCGGGGCCCACACCGAATCCGCGAATGGATTTTCAAAATCCCGCAACGAGGAACATCCATGCGCCAACCTGATATCGAGATTTACCTCAAGGACGCCGACGTCGACCACAAGGCCATCGCCGCCTGGTTGGGCGCCGCCCTGGGCCCGTGCACCGACTGGATCCAGCGCGGCCAGACCTACAAGTGCAAAGCCGGCAGCGTACCGGTCACCTGGCTGCCGAAAGCCGTAGGCAAATGGAACAGCCTGTACCTGGAAAGCGACCAGACTCCGTGGGAAGACGACATCGCCTGCGCCCGCGCAGCCTTTGCCGCGCTGAACGTCGAAGTGCGTTGCGCGCCGGGCAGCTGGGTAGAAGAAGAAGGTGAAGAAAGCGCGGATACCTGGATTCGTATCAGCGCCGACGGTGAAGAGCAGATCACCTGGAAAACAACCTGAGGGATCGTTCCCACGCTCTGCGTGGGAATGCAACCTGTGACGCTCCGCGTCACGATTAAAAGCAGACGCGGAGCGTCCAAAGAAGCATTCCCACGCAGAGCGTGGGAACGATCACGCCAAGGTTACAGGCCCACCACATCCTCAGCCTGCAAGCCCTTCTCTCCCGTCACCACGGCGTATTCCACCTGCTGGCCTTCGGCCAATGAACGATGCCCTTCACCGCGAATGGCGCGGTAGTGCACAAACACATCCTTGCCATCTTCCCGCTGGATAAAGCCATAGCCCTTGGCGTCGTTGAACCACTTCACATTGCCGGTTTCGCGCGTTGCCATCTGTTTTGCTCCCACATGCTTTTTATAAGTACGTTTATTGTTGAGTCGTCGCAGTTGAACTGCCGAGTATAAGACAGGCTCAAAAAGCTTCAACTCAAGATTACTTCGCCGCTTTTTTGCCGATTTTCGGCTAATACTGCACACTAGCGCCCCGAGCACCTGCCCGGTTTATTTCCCCACTCAAAGCAGAAGCCGTATGACCCGTTCTCCCTTTCGCCGTCTGGTATTTGGCACCTTGCGCCGGCTGTTGTACCTCTGGGTTCGCTCAGAGACGATCAACCAGTCGTCCCTTACCTTGAACCTCGACCGCAGTCGTCCGGTGTTTTACGTCCTGCAATCTCCATCCCTCACCGAATTGGCGGTGGTTGATACCGAATGTACCAAGGCCGGCCTGCCGCGCCCGGTGCTGCCGGTGTCGGTCGGCCCGCTGATGGAGCCGGCGGCGTTCTTCTACCTGACGCCCGACCCCGACTGGCTGGGGCGCCAGGACAAGCGTGGGGCCCCACCCACCCTGACCCGCCTGGTGGATGTGCTCACCCAACACGCCGAAGAGAAATCACAGATCATTCCAGTCAGCGTGTTCTGGGGCCAGTCGCCCGACAGCGAGTCCAGCCCCGGGCAACAGCTGTTCGCC
>NZ_JACARK010001232.1:0-170 GCF_013386655.1 Pseudomonas sp. K5002
GGCCACCCGCGCGCCGCGTTCCACCAACAGGCTGGCACAAGCCAGACCGATCCCGGCGGCCCCGCCGGTGATCACGGCGCAGCGGCCGGTGAGGTCGAAGGCTTGATTCCAGAATCCAGACATGAACATGACTCCATTTTTCAGATCGGTGGAGATCCAATGTGGGAGCG
>NZ_JACARK010001232.1:207-716 GCF_013386655.1 Pseudomonas sp. K5002
CCCGCTCCCACACTTGACCGGGTTTCAAGTCAAAACTTACTTCGTACCGCTCACCTGCTGGTACAGCGCATCCGCATTCGCATTGGTCACCGGCACCCACGGCAGGATGTAGTTCCTGGCGGTGCCGTCACCCCATTTCACGTCCTTGCCATAACGTTCCCAGATCACCGACTGCGGCTTGTAATCCTTGCCTGCAAGCGCCCGCAGCGCCACATCCAGCGCGCCTTGAGACTGGGCCTGGGCGTCCTGCAGGAAGGTGGTCACTTCATCTTTCTTCGCCGCCTGGATCGCATCCGGCATGCCGTCGATGGATGTCACCGGCACATCCTTGGACGTCAGCCCATGGGACTTCAACGCCTGCACCGCACCGAGGGCCATGTCATCGTTTTGCGCGATCACCCCGTTGATGCCCTTGGGGTGTGCGTTCAGCCAGTCTTCGGTCAGGGCCAGGGCCTGGGCGCGGTCCCAGTTGGCGGTTTTCTTCTCGATGATCTTGATGTCCGGGTGCT
>NZ_JACARK010001233.1:0-2020 GCF_013386655.1 Pseudomonas sp. K5002
TGTTGCCGCAAGCCCAGGCGTTGGTGGTCCAGGTGGAGCGGGCACGTCAGGCATTGGCCAGGCTCAAGGATGATCTCGTCGGCCCGGTGCGTATGACGGTTCCGGTGTCCCTGGGCGAAACCTTCTTCGACGGTCTGTTGCTGGAATTTTCCCGGGAGTACCCACAGGTGCAGATCGAGTTGGAACTCAACAACCAGTACCGGGACCTGGCGCGGGATGGCTTCGACCTGGCGGTACGTTCGGAGGTCGCCAACGACGAGCGTCTGGTCGCCAAGCCGTTGCTCGCCTGGCACGAGATGACCTGCGCCAGCCCGGCTTACCTGGAACAGCACGGCGAGCCGCTGACGCCGGCGGAACTGGTGGGCCACAACTGCTTGCTGAACAGCCACTACAGTGGTCGTGAAGAGTGGCTGTATCACCAGCAGCATGAGCTGCTGCGGGTTCGCGTATCCGGGACCTTTGCCTCCAACCATTACAACTTGTTGAAGAAGGCTGCACTGGTGGGGGCGGGCATCGCGCGCTTGCCGTCCTACGTGCTGCACGCGGAATTGGCTGACGGTCGCCTGCGCTGGCTCCTGCGGGATTATCAGACCCGCAGCATGCCGATGTACCTGGTCCATCCGTATCAGGGCGGCCTGCCGCGCCGCACCCAGGTACTCGCAGATTATCTGGTGGGCTGGTTCAAGCGCAGCGGCGAAGCCCTCGATCGCCTTTAGCGGTAGCGTCGCGCAATCAGGTGATCAATCGAGAAGCGGCCCGGCCCCTTGGCCATCAACAGCAGCAGCAATGCGATCCAGGTGCCGTGGGTCGGGTAGGCGTCCGGGTAGACGAAAAGCTGGATGGTCAGGGTCATGCCCAGCAGCGCCAGCGCCGAGAATCGCGTGGCAAACCCCACGAGGATCAGCACCGGGAAGAAATGCTCGGCGAACGCAGCCATGTGCGCCGCCACTTCCGCAGACAGCAGCGGCACGTGGTATTCGCTGCGAAACAGCGGCAGGGTGGACGGCGCCAAGTGCGGCCAGCCCAGTTGGAACGTGCCGCCGATCAGGTCCACGGCGAAGCCTTCGACCTTGGTCTGTCCGGATTTCCAGAACACCGCCGCGATAGAGAAGCGTGCGACAAAGGCGATCAGGCTGTAGGGGATTTTCTCGAAGCACTGGATGATCCGTTGGATCAGCCCGGGAGCGGTGGTGTTCATGGCGATACCTTGGGTTCTGTGTGCAAGTGGGTGATGGCGCCGTGACCGATCAGCAGGGCCAGGCATTGGTGCAGGTCAAATTCGGCGGCCGCATCAAGGGCGTAGGCCACGGCCATTTCCAATGGCCAGCCGTTGTTCAGGCTGTTGATAAACGTCGCTGAGCCGCTGTCGATGTGAAATACCTGCACGTGCAGGCCATTGCGTAGCACCAGCGCGCTTTGGGCATGGAAGGGGTCGAGGGTGGCGAGGGATTCGCCGGTCTGATGCGCCGCCCATAAAGCCACCACGGCGTAGGCCGAGTTCAGGGTGGCCAGGGATGGATGCAGTTGCAGGCGCAGTTCGCCCAGGTCCGACTGTTGTTGCAGGGTGGCGATGACCTCCTGTTGATCCAGTGGCTGTGCGTCCGCCGCGTGGTAGGCCCTCACCCGCAATCGCTCCAGGCGCGCCACGTCAGCCAGGTAAGGCACGCTGGCGGCGGGGGCGAAGCCCTGGATGAAGTCCGCCAGGTCGCTGCCGTATTCATTGATCAGAGGGCTTGTCGGCGGGAAACCCTGGACATACACACCGGCCATCGCCCGAAAAAACTCATCGCCCACCAGTTGCAGGGTGACCGGGTAGCCGGCGGCCAGCGCGTTGATCAGCGAGCTATGGACATTGTTGCGATACACCGCAAAACGACCGGCCGGATCGGCGCCGTTGCGGCTGAACAAGCCTTGCGGGCAGTTTTCCTCGGGGGACAGCAGGGCGCGGCTAAAGACGTCCTGGCGGCTCATGCACGCACCTCCAGCAGAAACCGGTCGGCCTCGCGTGCTTCAGCGTGCA
>NZ_JACARK010000125.1:0-7630 GCF_013386655.1 Pseudomonas sp. K5002
CGAGCGCAACAGCTATGCCATCCTGCCCCGCGAGCACGTGTTGTGCCTGGCGGAAGTGGAAGGCGACCTGCTGACGCAACTGGCGGCCGTGCTGGCAGTCGGCGGCTCGGCGGTATGGCCGGAAACTGAATTGACCAAGGCCGTGTTCGCACGCTTGCCGAAGGATATTCAGGCGAAGATCACGCGGGTGGCTGACTGGACCAAGGATGAAACCGTGTTTGATGCCGTGCTGCATCACGGCGATTCCGACCAACTGCGCGGGGTTTGCCAGCAAGTGGCCAAGCGTGGCGGGGCGATTGTCGGGGTTCACGGTTTGTCTTCGGGCGAAACCGGGATTGCCCTGGAGCGCCTGGTGATCGAGCGGGCGCTGAGCGTCAACACTGCTGCTGCGGGTGGTAACGCCAGCCTGATGACCATCGGCTAACTGACGAAACGCGGTCAAAATGTGGGAGCGGGCTTGCTCGCGAATGCGCAGTGTCAGTCGCCAGATGTACTGACTGATCCACCGCATTCGCGAGCAAGCCCGCTCCCACACTGACCGTGTTTGCAACTCACCGCTGTTGTTTGGCCCCTCCATCACCCAGATCAATCTTGCTATCCAGCCTCTATTTGCGCACTTAGACTCGGCCCATTCCCACACAGGTAAGCCGCCATGTCCGAGACGCTGCTCAGTTCCCGCAATCTGGCTTTCGAGCTGTACGAAGTCCTCGATGCCGAGGGCCTGACCCAGCGCGAGCGGTTTGCCGAACACAACCGTGAAACCTTCGACGCCGCCATCGGCACCGCCCGCAGCATTGCCGAGAAGTTTTTCGCCCCGCATAACCGCAAGGGCGACGAGAACGAGCCCCGCTACGAAAACGGTCAGGCGATTCTGATTCCCGAGGTGAAACCGGCAGTAGATGCCTTCCTCGAAGCCGGTTTTCTCAACGCCGCCCGCAGCTTCGAAGCCGGTGGCATGCAACTGCCCACCCTGCTCTCCCAGGCGTGTTTCGCCCACTTCCAGTCGGCCAACGCCGCATCCACGTCCTACCCGTTCCTGACCATGGGCGCCGCCAACCTGATCGAGAGCTTCGGCACCGAGGAGCAGAAACAACGCTTCCTGCAACCGATGATCGAAGGCCGCTTCTTTGGCACCATGGCGCTGACCGAGCCCCATGCGGGCTCATCGCTGTCGGATATTCGTACCCGCGCAGAGCCGGCGGCTGATGGCAGCTATCGCCTCAAGGGCAACAAGATCTTCATCTCCGGCGGCGATCACCCGCTGTCGGAGAACATCGTGCACATGGTGCTGGCCAAGCTGCCGGACGCACCTGCCGGGGTGAAGGGCATTTCGCTGTTTATCGTGCCCAAGTTCCTGGTCAACGACGACGGCAGCCTGGGCAAGCGCAACGATGTGCTGCTGGCCGGGCTGTTTCACAAGATGGGCTGGCGTGGCACCACCTCGACCGCGTTGAATTTCGGCGATAACGGCGAGTGCGTCGGCTACCTGGTGGGCCAGCCGCATCAGGGCCTGAGTTGCATGTTCCAGATGATGAACGAAGCGCGGATCGGCGTGGGCATGGGCGCGGTGATGCTGGGTTACGCCGGCTACCTGTACTCCCTGGAATATGCCCGTGAACGTCCCCAAGGCCGCTTGCCCGACAGCAAGGATCCCAACACCGCGCCGGTGTCGATCATCCAGCACGCCGATATCAAACGCATGCTGTTGACCCAAAAAGCCTACGTGGAAGGCGCCTTCGACCTTGGCTTGTACGCCGCGCGCCTGTTCGACGACACCACCACCCTGGAAACCGAAGCTGCGCGCAAACAGGCCCACGAACTGCTGGACCTGCTGACGCCGATCGTCAAATCCTGGCCATCGGAGTTTTGCCTGAAGGCCAACGAACTGGCGATCCAGATTCTTGGCGGCCATGGTTACACCCGCGAATACCCGGTGGAACAGTACTACCGCGACAACCGCCTGAACCCGATCCATGAAGGCACCCACGGCATTCAGTCGCTGGACTTGCTCGGGCGCAAGCTGGCGCAGAACGGCGGTGCGGGCTTGAAGCAACTGATCCGCCTGATCGCCGAGACCGGCGCACGGGCACAGGAGTATCCGTCGCTGAATGCCTTGCGGGAACCGCTGGAACAACTGGTGGCGCGCCTGCAAGAGGTCACCCTCGGCCTGTTGACGGATCTCGCCCAGGGCAAGGTCAACAGCAGCCTGGCGAATTCGGCGCTGTACCTGAAGGTGTTCGGGCATACGGTGATTGGCTGGCGCTGGCTGGAACAGGCAATTCGCGCCGAGGAAGGGCTGGCCAGGGGCAATGCTGCCGATGTCGCCTTCTATAAGGGCAAGCTCCAGGCCGCTCGGTACTTCCTGACGTGGGAAATACCGGGCTGCCATCATGAACTGGCGATTCTCGAGGCACGCGATGACACGTGCCTGGGGATGCAGGATGAGTGGTTCTAAGGCGTTCCGATTGCCTTGGAAATCACCTCGACCGTGGCGCTGACTTGCTCTTGGTAACGGTCGAGTTCCTGCTGATGGTGCTTTTGCATTTCGATCTGCTCGGCGCACAGGTTCAGCGCCGCCAGCACCAATAGCTTGTCACCGATCAGCGTCGGGTACTTTTTCTTGGTGGTGGCCAGGGATGCCTTGAGCATCGTCACGGCGCTCATCAGGGTGTTGTCTTCCCCCTCCGGTGCCTTGATCGAGTAATCCTCACCGAGAATCGAAACGACCTTTATCCCTTCATTCATGCGCCGACAGGACCTGCGCTCACACGCTCAACCAACGCCTGGATACGGGCAGCGGTGGCGCCCTGCTTTTCTTCCTGTTCCATCAGGTTCAGCTGCAAGCTGTCGTTTTCATCCTTGGCGCGAGCCAGTTCGGCCTTGAGGGATTCGTTGGTGCCCAGTAGATCCTGGTTCTGCTGTACCAGGTCGCTGACCAGTTGTTCCAATTGGCTGAGGGATGCTTCTAACATTTTGATTTCTCGGGCTTTTTCAAAGGGCGGTGACGATAAAGAAAATTCACCTCGGATGCCAGGGTTATCCCTGGCGCGGGGCCTTGATTTTACAGGGCAGGCCACGCTTTCGAGCCTTAGTGACTGCATTTATGGCATCTGGTTCCTGAATCCCGTCGGCCCGCCCCGATCTGCGACAAAAGCGCGCACCCCCTCAAGACTTTAGTCGTATGACCGATAGGTCATGGACACCCCGCTCAAACCCCGCATGGATCGCGCTTCTCCCCAGGATCACAACATGTCTCTTCGTAATATGAATATCGCGCCGCGGGCCTTTCTCGGCTTCGCGTTGATTGGCGCGCTGATGTTGTTTCTCGGTGTGTTCGCCCTGAACCAGATGAGCAAGATCCGTGCGGCGACGGAAGACATCACCCTTAGCAGCGTGCCGAGCATTCGCGCCCTGGACGAGTTCACTCAACTGACCCTGCGCCTGCGGGTGCTGTCGTATCGCCTGCTGACCAACCGCGAGCCTGACGTCCAGCAAAAGACCCTTGAGTCTTTTGACGTGCGCAATCAGCAGATTCGTACGGCCCAGGCGGTCTACGAGAAGTTGATCGACAGCAGCGAAGAACGTGCTGCCTACGATGAATACGTGCGTCTGCTAGCCCAGTACCATCAGATTGAAGAGCGCATGAAGAGCCTGTCACGGACCAATCAGGTGGAAGAGCTGCGCACGCTGCTGAATACCGAGCTGCTGAACAACTCGGATCAGGTCAACGCCGTACTGAACCGCCTGCTGGACATCAACAACAAGATGGCGCTGGCCACCAACCAGCAAGCTGCCGACCAGTACGACATGGCGTTTGAGCTGGTGGTGATCCTGCTGATCCTCGCCACGGCGCTGACCATGCTGTTCGCCTGGTTGCTGACCCGCAGCATCACCCTGCCGATCGCCCAGGCCCTGGATGCCGCCGAGGAAATCGCCGAAGGCAACCTGACGCGCCCGATCAAGGTGGAAGGCAACGACGAAGCCGGCCGACTACTGTTGGCAATGGCCAAGATGCAGGACAAATTGAAGGACACCTTGCAGCGCATTTCCGGCTCGGCCACCCAATTGGCCTCCGCCGCGGAAGAGCTGAATGCCGTGACCGACGAAAGCGCCCGTGGCCTGACCCAGCAAAACAACGAAATCGAACAGGCCGCCACGGCGGTGAACGAGATGACCAGCGCGGTTGAAGAAGTGGCCCGCAACGCGGTCAGCACTTCCGAAGCCTCGAAGAACGCCACGTCGTCTGCGGGCGATGGACGTGATTTGGTGCAGGAAACCGTCAGCGCCATTGAACGCATGAGCAGCGACGTGCAAGCCACTGCCACCTTGATCGGCAACCTGGCGGAAGAGTCCCGGGACATCGGCAAGGTGCTGGACGTGATTCGTGGTTTGGCTGACCAGACCAACCTGCTGGCCCTGAACGCCGCGATTGAAGCTGCGCGTGCCGGTGAAGCCGGGCGTGGTTTTGCGGTGGTGGCGGATGAGGTGCGGGCCCTGGCCCATCGCACCCAGCAGTCCACCAGCGAAATCGAGCGGATGATCGGCAGCATTCAGGCCGGTACCGAGCATGCAGTGGATTCGATGCGCAACAGCACCGAGCGGGCGGAATCGACGTTGAACATCGCCAAGGGTGCGGGGATGTCGCTGGACACCATCAACACTGCCATCGTTGAAATCAACGAGCGCAACCTGGTGATCGCCAGTGCCGCTGAAGAGCAGGCGCAGGTGGCGCGGGAAGTGGATCGTAACCTGGTGAATATTCGTGACTTGTCGGTGCAGTCGGCGACCGGCGCCAGCCAGACCAGTGCGGCGAGCAGTGAGCTGTCGCGGTTGGCGGTGGATTTGAACGGGATGGTGGGGCGGTTCAGGCTTTAACGGATACCGCAGGGCTAAAAATGTGGGAGCGGGCTTGCTCGCGAATGCGGTGGATCAGCTACGCATAACGCGACTGACACACCGCTTTCGCGAGCAAGCCCGCTCCCACATTGAATATGCGCCAGCCATTCAAAACCTTTTTGACAGCACAGCAATTCAACAGGTTAGAATCGCTGGCACGCAGACTGCATGGTCAGTTTGCGCCTCGTCTTTCCTGCTCATGGAGTACTGCCTTTGAATGCGACGACCATCAACAGCCTGTTCTTGATCGGCGCGTTGCTGGTAGGTGCGAGCATTCTGGTGAGTTCTCTTTCGTCCCGTCTGGGGATTCCGATCCTGGTGATCATCCTGGCCGTGGGCATGATCGCCGGCGTCGACGGCGGCGGCATCATCTTCGATAACTACCCGACTGCCTACCTCGTGGGCAACCTCGCCCTGGCCGTGATCCTGCTCGACGGCGGACTGCGAACGCGGGTAGCCAGTTTCCGTGTAGCCCTCTGGCCTGCGTTGTCCCTGGCGACGGTCGGGGTGCTGATCACCACCGGCCTCACCGGCATGGCAGCCGCCTGGCTGTTCAACCTCAACATCATTCAAGGCCTGCTGATCGGCGCCATCGTCGGCTCCACGGACGCCGCAGCGGTGTTCTCGCTGCTGGGCGGCAAAGGCCTGAACGAACGGGTCACCGCCAGCCTGGAAATCGAATCCGGCAGCAACGACCCGATGGCGGTGTTCCTCACCGTCACCCTGATCGACATGCTTGCCAGCGGCCAGACCGGCCTGCACTGGAGCCTGCTGGGCCACTTGATCCGTGAGTTTGGCATCGGCGGCATCATCGGCCTGGGCGGCGGCTGGTTGATGCTGCAGATGGTCAACCGGATCAACCTGGCCAACGGCCTGTACCCGATCCTGGTGATTTCCGGCGGCCTGGTGGTGTTCGCCCTGACCAACGCCTTGCACGGCAGCGGTTTCCTCGCCGTTTACCTGTGCGGCCTGGTGATCGGCAACCGCCCGGTGCGCAGCCGGCACGGCATTTTGCATATGCTCGACGGCATGGCCTGGCTGGCACAGATCGGCATGTTTCTGGTGCTGGGCCTGCTGGTCACGCCCCATGATTTGCTGCCCATCGCGCTGCCGGCCCTGGGCCTGGCGCTGTGGATGATTCTCTTCGCACGGCCGCTGTCGGTGATCGTCGGCCTGTTGCCGTTCAAGGCCTTCCATGGCCGAGAGAAAGCCTTTATCGCCTGGGTCGGCCTGCGCGGTGCGGTACCGATCATTCTGGCGGTGTTCCCGCTGATGGCCGGCCTGCCCCACGCGCAGCTGTACTTCAACCTGGCGTTCTTTATCGTGCTGGTGTCGTTGCTGGTGCAGGGTACGAGCCTGCCCTGGGTCGCCAAACTGTTGAAAGTGACGGTACCGCCAGAGCCGGCGCCGATTTCCCGGGCGGCCCTGGAAGTGCACGTCACCAGCGAGTGGGAGCTGTTCGTCTACCGCCTGGGCGCCGAAAAATGGTGCATCGGCGCCGCTCTGCGGGAGCTGAAAATGCCCGAAGGCACGCGGATCGCCGCGCTGTTTCGTGGCCAGCAACTGCTCCATCCGTCGGGTAGTACAGTGCTCGAAGTCGACGATCTGCTGTGCGTAATCGGCCATGAACACAACTTGCCGGCCCTCGGCAAACTGTTCAGCCAGGCACCACAACGGGGCCTCGACCTGCGCTTCTTCGGTGACTTCGTCCTGGAAGGCGACGCCCAGCTGGGCGCGGTTTCGGCCCTGTACGGGCTCAAGCTCGAGGGCATCGACCCGGACATGCCACTGAGTCGTTTCATCACCCAGAAAGTCGGCGGTGCGCCGGTCGTCGGCGACCAGGTGGAATGGAACAACACCATTTGGACCGTCGCGGTCATGGACGGGAACAAGATCGGCAAAGTCGGCGTCAGATTCCCCGAAGGAAGTCGCCCGGGCCCCGGACTCTTCCTCTAAACTGCGGGGCGACGGCGCGCCAGTCGATGTCGGGACGCCCCCTATTTTTCACCTTGCTCGACCGGTCTCTATGACAACCCTGCGCACTTTTCTCGCCACTGCCCTGCTGGGCCTGACTCTCTGCGTCGGCACCGTACACGCGGCCGACCCGCCCAGCATCGATTCCGTCCAGCAAACCCTGGACAAGCTGCCGGACCGCAAACTGCCCGACGCCGACATGAAGGCGCTGCAAAGCATCCTGCAGCAAACGCTCACCTTCCTGGGCAACCAGCAGGACTACCAGCAGCGCCTGGTGGACCTCAAGCGCCAGCTCGAAGACGCGCCGCGCCAGACCGTCGACAACCAGCGCGAACTGACCCGCCTCAAGGCCACCAAGGTGATTCCGGTCGCCCAGCGCTACGCCACCTTGCCGGTGCCGCAACTTGAACAACTGCTGGTGCAGCGCACCACCCAGCAAGGCGACCTGCAAAAGGAACTGGCCGACGCCAACAGCCTGACCATCGCGGCCCAGACCCGTCCCGAGCGCGCCCAGACCGAAATCAGCAGCAGCCAGACACGTATCCAGCAGATCAACGCGACTCTCAAGGCAGGCAAGGACAACGGCAAGACCCTCAGCGGCGACCAGCGCAACCAGCTGAATGCCGAGTTGGCCGCCCTCAACGCCCTGATTCCCCTGCGCCGCCAGGAACTGGCCGGCAACAGCCAACTGCAAGACCTGGGCAACAGCCAGCACGACCTGGTGCTGGAAAAGACCGCGCGCCTGGAGCAGGAAATCCAG
>NZ_JACARK010000125.1:7661-8458 GCF_013386655.1 Pseudomonas sp. K5002
ACCAAGCAGCAACTGGACAGCGTGACCCAAAGCGACTCGGCGCTGGACGAGCAGATCAACGTGCTCAAGGGCAGCCTGCTGCTGTCCAAGATCCTCTACAAACAGAAGCAGGCCCTCCCGCGCCTGACCGTGGACCGCGACCTGGCAGATGACATCGCCAACATTCGCCTGTACCAGTTCGAGGTCAACCAGCAGCGCGAACTGATCAGCACCCCGAGCACCTACGTCGACAGCTTGCTGGCCAACCAGCCGGCCGACCAGGTGACGCCACAACTGCGGCGCACCCTGCTGGAACTGGCGATCACCCGCAGCGACCTGCTGGAACGCTTGAGCCGGGAACTGAGCGCACTGCTCAACGAATCCATCACCCTGCAACTGAACCAGAAACAACTGCTGAGCACCGCCACCACCTTGCGGGCGACCCTCGACGAACAGATGTTCTGGATTCCCAGCAACAAGCCGCTGGATACCGAATGGCTGGAAACCGTACCGGCGCACCTGAGCAAACAGGTCAATACCCTGCCGTGGGCCTCCAGCGTCAGCGAGCTGTATGACGGCCTGACCCAGCGCCCGCTGCTGTTCCTGCCCCTGCTGTTGTTGATCGGCGCGCTGCTGTGGCGTCGCAGCTACCTGTATGCCCGGCTGAAAAAAATCCATATGGACATCGGCCACTTCAAACGCGACAGCCAGTGGCACACGCCGGTGGCGATCCTGGTGAATATCGCGCTGGCGATGCCGGTGGCCCTGGGCCTGGCACTCTGCGGCTATGCGTTGCAGATCGACGCCCGCGGGCAAAA
>NZ_JACARK010001234.1:0-957 GCF_013386655.1 Pseudomonas sp. K5002
GTGCTGGAATGCTTCGGCAGCGGCACCGGGCCGAGCGACAACCCACAGTTCCTCGCCACCCTGCAGCGCGCGCAGGATAACGGCGTGGTCGTGGTGGCAATCACCCAATGCCATGAAGGCGGTGTGGAGCTGGACGTGTACGAAGCCGGCAGCCGCCTGCGGGGCGTCGGGGTGTTGTCGGGTGGCGGGATGACCCGTGAAGCCGCGTTCGGCAAGCTCAATGCGTTGATCGGCGCCGGGCTGGACACCGCCGAAATCCGCCGCCTGGTCGAACTCGACCTGTGCGGCGAACTGAGCTGACCGGCATATAACTTGCTCCTCTTCCAGCCATCCCCTGGCTGGAAGCACCCATGTTGCACTCCCACCTCACCACCCTCAATGCCGTCTCGTTGGTGCTCAATACCTTCAAGGCCGAAGGCCAACCCGCCGAGGCCTTGCTGGCCGGCAGCGGTATCTGCGCGGCGGACTTGAGCCGCGCCGACACCCGCATCACCACCAACCAGGAGATGCGCGTGTGCGCCAACGCCGTGGCCCTGCGCCGGGATATCGGCCTGGAGCTGGGCCGGCAAATGCACGTTTCTTCCTATGGCATGCTCGGTTACGCACTGCTCACCAGTGCCACCTTCGGTGACGCTTTGCGCCTGGCGCTGCGGTATCCGGCGCTGCTGGGAACACTTTTCGAGCTGGACCTTGAGGAAGACGGCACGCGCATCTGGTTCAGCGCCGCGGATTACCGGGAAAATCCGGCGCTGGAAACGTTCAACGTCGAACTCTGCCTGGCCTCGTTGAAGGTGATCTGCGACGACCTGCTGGGGCATGCCCTGCCGCTGCTGGGGGCGCGCTTTGAACACGACGCCCCGGATTACCGCGCACGGTACGCCGAAATCTTTGCCTGCCCGCTGCAATTCGGCGCCATCGCCAACGCGTTTGCCTTCGACCGAAGCTGGCTGGACCAGC
>NZ_JACARK010001235.1:0-1283 GCF_013386655.1 Pseudomonas sp. K5002
CGGCACCCGTGGCGGCCTGTACCCGGAAACCAGCGCCATTACGGTGACCGGTGCGGACGTGCTGCCCAAGCTGCAAGCCCAGGCCGAAGCGGCCGTGCGCCTGTTGGGCTTCACCCCTTCCAACTCGCCAGGTGCGCCACAACTCACCATCACCCTGGCCGAGCTGAAGTATCAGTCGCCCAAGGAAGGCCTGTACGTGACTGAAGCCACCATCGGCGCGACCTTCAAGTCCGACGTGACTGCCGGTACCCGTCGCTACAGCGGCCGTTACGGCGCATCCCTGGACCAGCGCTTCGGCATGGCGCCGAACCAGGAAACCAACACCAAGCTGGTCAGCGACGTGTTGAGCGATGCCCTGACGCGCCTGTTCAAGGACCCGAGCATCGGTTCGCTGCTCAGCTCGCAGTAACCGTCAGGCGGGCGCGGAGCGCCCCAGTCGGCATTCCTTTGCGGCGCGTGGGAACGATCAAAAAACCGGGCTCATCACTGAGCCCGGTTTTTTTACGCCTGCCGTTTTCATGCAGCCGTTTCGACATAAAAGTCCAGCACACTCACGCCAGTGAGCAAGTCCAGCTCCGGCAGGTCGGCATGTTGATGCCCGCCGAGGGCGCAATACACCAGCCAGTGGCGGTCCTGCACATTGAACGCGAGGCCGCCCACCAGGGCCTCTTGCTCATCACTTGGGGCAATCAGATACAGCCGATCCTGGTTCTGCGCGTGCAACATGACAAGCTCCCGGGCTTTCGAAGGGCAACAGAGTGGCTTGTTAAGGTGACGTTCAGGTGACGCTGTAAATTACTGGATACATTAGCCGTCAATGGGGAAGGAGTAATGACGCGCAGGCGGCGCATATCATTCAGGTTTGTATCTGGATTGATACCAAGACACTGATACATCGAGGTTTGCGATGTCGCTGACCGCACTACTGCTCAATTCCCTTGCCCTGTTACTGGCCTGCCCGGCGGCATGGCTGCTGTTTGTCACGCGCCTGCATGAACAGCGCGCGATGGCCCGCCTTGCCGCGCAAAGCGAACTGCGTGCCATTGATCAGCCGATGCTGTATCTGGACGTGTTGACGCAGCGTACCTATCGCCTGTTCTACCGGTTGGGGTTTGCCTGTCTGGGGCTGGCGTTGCTGGTGTCCTTTCTTAGTACCCGATTGTAGGAACACCCTAAAAACAACTGTGGGAGCGGGCTCGCTCGCGAAAGCGCGGTGTCAGTCAATACATGATTGGCGGATCCACCCCCGGCGCGAGCCAGCCCCCGCCCCCAATTGGGTTGGG
>NZ_JACARK010001236.1:0-973 GCF_013386655.1 Pseudomonas sp. K5002
GGTCCGCCGCCCATTGCCGGACCTGCTCCGCCTTGACACTGACCACCCCTGCCCGCTCCGCCAACTGCCGGGCAGCTTCGCGCTGCCGGCCCAGATCCGTCGAGACCTGGTCGGCATAACGCCGAGTGCTGCCATGCTCCAGCTTGAAGTCCGCCAGGTACCAACCCTGGGTACCGTTTTCCAGGGCATAAACCGGGTTCTTCACCCCGAGGTTGATCAACGTCTGGGCGCCGATAATGCTGCGGGTACGCCCGGCGCAGTTGACCACGATCGGCGTGGTTTCATCCGGCACCAGGTCGTGCACGCGGTAACCCAGCTCACCATTGGGGCAGCAGATCGAACCGGGAATGGTCATCTTGCGGTATTCATCGAACGGCCGACCGTCCAGCACCACCAGCGGCTCGCCCGTGGCCTGCCAGTCCGCCAGTTGCTGCGCGGTGACGTGGGGTGTGTGGCTGGCCTCTTCCACCAATTCGCCAAAGGCTTTCGACGGCACATGCACCCCGGCGAACAACTGCAAACCCGCCGCCTGCCAAGCGTTCGCACCACCTTCCAGTACATGCACATGGCGGTAGCCCAGCGCTTGCAAACGCAGTGCCGTGCGCGCAGCCACATCGCCGCCGTCCTGGTCGTAGATCACCAGGCGCACCCGGGGATTCGGTGCCAGGCGCTGCACCTCCAGTTCCAGGCGGCTATAGGGCAGGTTCACCCCGTGAAACAGGTGGGCCTCGCCGTATTGGCCGTGCTCGCGTACGTCGAACAGGGCGATTTCCTGGCCGTCAAACAGCCATTGTTGCAATTGCCCGGGTGTGATGGTCTGGCTCATGGAAGTCCCGCAAAAAATAGATGGGTTACTGCAAGGCCAGCGAACGCTCGCCGGCGGCCACTTCACGGCCCTTGGCATAGGCCCGCTGGACTGCCGGGCGCGCCTTGATGCGCAGACGCCAGGCCTGGATGTTCGGGTAGTCCGCCA
>NZ_JACARK010001237.1:0-2229 GCF_013386655.1 Pseudomonas sp. K5002
TCACCGCCCACACACAGCAAGTCGCCAGGCCGCGCGCCGCTGCGGGTCAAGGCCTGGCCCGCCGGCACCCGGCCAAACACGGTCATGGTCAGGCTCAGCGGCCCACGGGTGGTGTCGCCACCTACCAGAACCACGCCACAACCCTGCGCCATGGCGTTCAAGCCCTGGGCATAGCGTTGCAGCCAATCGGCATCAACCGTCGGGGTGGTGAGGGCAAGGGTAAACGCGAGGGGATTGGCGCCCATGGCCGCCAGATCGCTGACTGCCACGGCCAGCGAGCGCTGGCCGAGCAGAAACGGATCGCAGGGGTCGGCAAAATGCACGCCGGCCACCAGGGTATCGGTAGAAATCGCCAGCTGTTCCCCGGGAGGAACAGCCAGCAAGGCGCAGTCGTCGCCAATCCCCAGTGCAATGCCTTCGCCGCCCTGCGCACAGGGCGCGGCGGCGAAGTAGTTGCGGATCAGCTCAAACTCGCCCATTGCGTCAGCAAGCGCCAGTTAGCGCTTGTACGCCTTCACTTCGGCTTCACGCAGGCGCGGGGCCAGCTTGTCGAGCACGCCGTTGACGAACTTGTGACCGTCGGTGGAACCGTAGACTTTCGCCAGTTCGATCCCTTCGTTGATCACAACGCGGTAAGGCACGTCGACGCGCTTGAGCAGTTCCCAGGTGGACAGGCGCAGTACGGCCAGTTCAACCGGGTCCAGCTCTTCGATCGCCAGGTCCAGGCACGGCGTCAGTGCAGCGTCGATCTCCGCCAAGTTGGCCGGAACACCGTGCAGGATGTCGTGGAAGTAGCTGGCATCGGCCGCGCTGAAATCGTTGTCGACGCGAAACTGCGCCTCGATTTCGTTCAGCGAGGTTTTCGCCATGTGGCGCTGGTACAAAGCCTGGGTCGCGAGCTGGCGGGCCGAACGACGCTTTTCGCTTTTCGATGGCTTGCCGGCGTCTGCCGGGCGCGGGTCCTGGGGGTTGAACTGATCGCTGTCGTCGCTAATCACTTGGCCTCCAACTGCGCCAGCAGGCTGACCATTTCCAGGGCGGACAGGGCAGCTTCAGCACCTTTGTTGCCGGCCTTGGTGCCGGAACGCTCGATGGCTTGTTCGATGGAATCAACGGTCAGGACGCCAAAGGCGACCGGCACGCCGAACTCCATGGACACCTGGGCCAGGCCCTTGGTGCATTCGCCAGCCACGTATTCGAAGTGCGGAGTGCCGCCACGAATGACCGCGCCCAGGGCGATGATCGCCGCGTATTCACCCTGCTGTGCAACTTTCTGCGCAACCAGTGGAATTTCGAAGGCGCCAGGAGCGCGGATGATAGTGATGTCGCTTTCGCTCACACCGTGGCGAACCAGGGCATCCACGGCACCGCTTACCAGGCTTTCAACCACGAAGCTGTTGAAGCGGCCAACCACCAGGGCATAGCGGCCTTTGGGGGCGATGAAGGTACCTTCGATGGTCTTCAGGGTCATTCGACAAATCTCTTAAAGAGCCGGGACGCGCTTAGTGCGCGCCCCTCAGTGATATTTGAACCGCGAACAAGGGGCAAACAACGCCGGCCTTTATTCGGAGGGCACGTATTCTACTACTTCCAGGTCGAAACCGGATATGGCATTAAATTTCATTGGCGCACTCATCAGGCGCATTTTGCGCACGCCCAGGTCCCGCAGGATCTGCGAACCGGCCCCGACGATGCTGTAGGTGGTCGGTTTTTTCGCCGGCGCGTGGTCGGCGGTTTCGCGGATATGCGCCAGAAGCACGTCGCCATCCAGCGGATGGCCCAGCAGCAATACAACACCGCTGCCGGCCTCGGACACCGCGGACATCGCGGCCCGCAGGCTCCAGCGCCCCGGTTGCTTGACCATCAGCAGGTCGCGCAGCGGGTCCATGTTGTGCACCCGCACCAGGGTTGGCTCTTCAGCGCAGATGGTGCCCAGGGTCAGGGCCATGTGCACGTCGCCTTCCACGGAATCACGATAGGTCACCAGGTTGAACTGGCCCAGTTCGCTGTCCAGCGGCTGCTCGGCAATCCGCTGAACGGTACGTTCGTGGATCATCCGGTAGTGGATCAGGTCGGCAATGGTGCCGATCTTGATGTTGTGCAGCGCGGCAAATTCTTCCAGCTCGGCGCGACGGGACATGGTGCCGTCGTCGTTCATCACTTCGCAGATCACACCGCTCGGCTCGAAACCGGCCATGCGCGCCAGGTCGCAGGCCGCTTCGGTGTGGC
>NZ_JACARK010001238.1:0-1678 GCF_013386655.1 Pseudomonas sp. K5002
TGGAAACCCCGGCATGGCACGCCCTACATCAATAGCATCGCCGTAGAGCAGCAACCGCCGTTTCCCGGCGACCTGGCCACTGAAGAACGCCTGGCCTCAGTGGTGCGCTGGAACGCCCTGGCCATGGTAGTGCGCGCCAACCAGGCCTATGGCGAACTGGGCGGGCATATCGCCAGCTACGCCAGCGCGGCGGATTTGTTCGAGGTGGGCTTCAACCACTTTTTCCGTGCCCGCAACGACAATTTTGGCGGCGATCTGGTGTTCTACCAGCCACATTCCGCCCCCGGCATCTATGCTCGCGCCTTCCTTGAAGGGCGCCTGAGCGAGGCCGACCTGGCCCACTATCGCCAGGAAATCGGTGCCGGCAAGGCGGGCGCCCGAGGTTTGTCCAGCTATCCCCATCCGTGGTTGATGCCGGACTTCTGGCAATTTCCCACCGGGTCCATGGGCATTGGCCCCATCAGCTCGATTTTCCAGGCGCGGTTCATGCGCTACCTGCAACACCGCGGCTTGCAGGACACCACCGACCGCCACGTATGGGGCGTATTCGGCGACGGCGAGATGGACGAACCGGAAAGCATGTCGGCCCTGACCCTGGCCGCCCGTGAAGGCCTGGACAACCTGACCTGGGTGGTCAACTGCAACCTGCAACGGCTCGACGGCCCGGTGCGTGGCAACGGGCGAATTATCGACGAGCTGGAGGCGTTGTTCGCCGGTGCCGGCTGGAACGTGATCAAGCTGGTCTGGGGCTCGGACTGGGACGCCTTGCTGGCCAAGGACACCGACGGCGAGCTGGCGCGCACCCTGTCGCAGACGGTGGACGGACAGTTCCAGACCTTCGCCGCCAAGGACGGCGCCTATAACCGCGAACATTTCTTCGGCCAGAGCGAGGCGCTGTCCAAACTGGTCGAGGGCATGAGCGACGAGCAGATCGACCGGCTCAAGCGTGGCGGCCATGACATGGTCAAGATCCACGCGGCCTATCACGCGGCGCGCCGGGTCGCCGGCAAACCCACGGTGATCCTGGCCCAGACCAAAAAGGGCTTTGGCATGGGCGAGGCCGGGCAGGGCAAGATGACCACCCACCAGCAGAAGAAGCTCGACCGCGAGGCCTTGATCGCCTTCCGCAATCGCTTCCAGTTGCCGCTGTCGGATGAACAGGCCGAATCCCTGAGCTTCTACAAACCGGCTGAAGACAGCCTTGAAATGCGCTACTTGCACCAGCGCCGCGCCACCCTCGGCGGGTATGTGCCGAGCCGTGGCCAGCAGGCGCCCACCGTGAGTGTCCCGCCGGTGTCGGGCTACGGCGCGTTTGCCACCCAGGCGGAGGGCAAGGAAATGTCCACCACCATGGCCTTTGTGCGCATGCTGACCAATCTGCTCAAGGACAAGGCCCTCGGCCCGCGCATCGTGCCCATCGTCGCCGACGAAGCGCGCACCTTCGGCATGGCCAACCTGTTCAAGCAGATCGGCATCTATTCCAGCGTCGGCCAGCGCTACGAGCCCGAAGACATCGGCTCGATCCTCAGCTACCGCGAAGCCACCGACGGGCAGATCCTTGAAGAAGGCATCAGCGAAGCCAGTGCCATCAGTTCCTGGGTCGCGGCGGCCACCAGTTATTCGGTGCATGGCCTGCGGATGCTGCCGTTTTACATCTACTACTCGATGTTCGGTTTCC
>NZ_JACARK010001239.1:0-1281 GCF_013386655.1 Pseudomonas sp. K5002
AATCCTGGGCGTGCTGGAACTCCGGGCTGTAGAAGCGCGTGGCTGGGCTCAGCGGCCCGCCGGCGCGGGGGAATTCGTTGAAGTACACGCTCTTCAACGCACCCTCGATGTCGGAACTGCGTACGAAGGCTTCGCGCACTCGCACGTCATCGAACGGCGCACGGGTAATGTTCAGCGTGCCGTTGGTGGGGTTGCCGGGGCGTTGGGCGATCACCAGGGTCAGGTCCGGGTTGCGTCGAGCGGCCTCGTGGGATTCGGGGGGCAATGCCTCGATCACGTCGACCTCGCCAGCCTGCAACGAGGCGAAGCGCACGGAAGGTTCCTGGATGAACTTCCAGACGATCCGGTCGAGCCAGGCCGGGCCCTGGTGCTTGGCGGTGGGTGGCGCCCAGTTGTAGTCAGGGTTGCGCACCAGCTCGACCTGGCTTTGCCGGTCCCAGCGCACGACCTTGAACGGGCCGCTGCCGACCGGGCTTTCGCAGTTCACATCGCGCGAGCGCAGCAATGCCGTGGGGGACTCGATGCCGAGGAAGCCTTGGGCGAGGACTTCAAGAAAGGCCGCGTACGGCGTAGCCAGGTGCACCACTGCGGTGTATTCGTCGAGCACGTCGGTGCTGCGGTATTGGCGGATGTAGCCGCCTGCGGTGCTGGATTGGGTCTTGGGGTTGGCCATGTGGTCGAGGTTGGCCTTGACGGCGGCGGCGTTGAACGGGGTGCCGTCGGTGAAGTGCACGTCGTTGCGCAGGTGGAAGGTGTAGGTCAGGCCGTCGGGGGAGACTTCCCAGGTCTTGGCGAGCCAGGGGCCGATGCGGCCGTCGGCGTCCATCGAGACCAGGGAGTCGAGGTACTGCTGGGCGACGAACACCTGGGGCATGTCGCCGGCCACGTGGGGGTCGAGGCAGGTGGGTTCGCGGTCGGTGGCGTAGACCAGGGTGCCGCCCTTTACCGGTTGGTCACTGCGGGTGACGGTTGAGCTGCCTTGGCCACAGCCCAGGAGCAGGCCGCAGAGTGTGGCGGTGCCGATAAGGAGCAACGGGCTGGATCGTCGCGGGTAAGGGGCGGGTTCTTGCATGATGGGTCAGGCCTAAAGTCCGGGAACTGGGTCATTGCACAAGGCATGCCGGGTTTTTGGGGCTGTAAACAGGGGGGATTGGAGGGTTGGGGGATTGCTGAAAACGACAATGTGTGTGGGAAGTGTTGGTCAGGCAACAGCTCGGCCTTGGGGGGCGTGAGGTTTGAGTACATATCCGTTGCTGCGGTAACGGCCGCTATTGGTTCCGC
>NZ_JACARK010001240.1:0-763 GCF_013386655.1 Pseudomonas sp. K5002
ATGCTGCCGATACCGCTGGCGGCACTGCTGCTGACGCACGTGAGGCCGCAAACGCTGCTCACACATTCGCTAGTCAGGTTGGCCAGGTGGCGGAGCGCGCAGCAGCACAATTGCAGGGGCTGGAGGATGGTGAAACCGTGCTTGATCGCATACAGTCAGCGAACCACGCAGGCCGACAGGCATTGGCTGATGCGCTGGGCGGTGGCGCTGCCGTCAACGCGGATGGTTCGTTGAAAGCACCGGCCTACGCTGTGACCCGGATCGACTCTGAGGGTGGCCCCGTTGGCCAGGTCCAGGCCGGCAACGTCGGGCAGGCTATCGAAACACTCGACGCGTCGCTGAATGCAGTCAACGGCAAGGCCGACAAGGCCACAGCGAACATGGCCAGCTTGCGCGAGCAGGTGAACAACGGACAGGTCGGCCTGGTTCGCCAGGACTCCCTCAACCGGAACATCCAGGTGGCGCGGGACACTGACGGCGTTCGTGTCGATCTCACGGGTACGCAGGGACCTCGTGTTCTGACGGGTGTGAAGGAGGGTGCCTTGAGCGTCGACAGCACCGATGTCGTCAATGGCCGACAACTCCACGCCGTCGACCGGCAGGTCAAGCAGTTGATGCAACGAGCCTCCGGCATCGCCGTTGACACCCAAGGCAATGAAAAGGCAACGGTGTCGCCGGGTAGCAAGGCCGTGGCTATCGGGGCCAACGCCCAGGCCGGCAGTGAGCGCAGCGTTGCGGTGGGGGCAGGTGCTGTGGCCCAAGC
>NZ_JACARK010001241.1:0-3049 GCF_013386655.1 Pseudomonas sp. K5002
GGAACTGCTCGGCGTCGGGCTCGACCCAGCCGGGCGACCAGAACAGGGTGTCCAGGTGCACCACGGGCAGGCCCAGGCGTTGTCCGAGGGCGCGGGCGAGGGTGGATTTTCCGCTGCCCGCATTACCGAGAATCACGATGCGTTGCATGAAGGGACGTCCTGTCGCGGGAAAGCCCACAATTGTGCAGGTTTTACATGACCGACAAAAGCCATATGAGGTAGGTTGGGCGCCCCGGAATGAACCCTCTCGACCAAGGAAGCGCCTGTCAATGCCAAATGCCTTTTGCCAAATCAGCGAACGCCTGGACAACCGCCGGTTTATCGTCGCGGGCAACACCCATGGTGTGTCCGGTACAGGCACCGTGTTTCATTACCACGTCGATGAAAACGCCATATGGGGCACCTACCAGGGCGGCCGGATTCGCATGGGCAATCAAGTCGGGCGCGCCACAGGCCCCGATACCATCGAGTTGCTGTACCAGTGCCTGACCACCGAGGGCGAGATTCTTGCCGGCTGGTCCCGGGGCACGCTAGGCGTGGATGACGCCGGGCGTACCACCCTGGCCTTCGTCTGGGGCTGGTTGTCGGGCGCGACGGGAGGTGGGGAGTCGAGCTACGTCGAACTCGTTGCCGAGTAATCATGCAATTTCGCGCCTACTGGAACCGCTCAACCAGGTAGTCGACAAAACACCGGACCCGCGCCGGCGTGTGGGTACCGCCGAGGAACACGGCATGGATCTCTTCGCCATCGCCTGGATTGAATGCCTCCAGCAACGGCACCAGCCGACCCGCCTGAATGGCGTCCGCCACGGTCTCGGCGCAGACCCGCGCGATGCCGATGCCCTCGGCCGCCAATTGGCCCTGGGTGTCACCGTTATTGGTTTCGACATGGCCCTTGATCGTCAGTGAATAGTCGTGGCCATCCTTGCGAAACGGCCAGGTGGGCGCCGCACGCTTGAAGTTGAAACCGATGCAGTCGTGATCCAGCAGGTCTTCCGGCACCTGCGGCGTGCCGCGTCGTGCCAGATAGCTCGGCGCAGCAATGATGACCTTGTGGGTGGCGCCCAGCCGGCGGGACGTCAGGCTGCTGTCGGGCAGCGGGCCCAATCGCACTGCGACGTCGGCTTGCCCGGCGGCGATGTCGACCACGGTGTCGGTCAGGTTGATGTCCACCAGGATGTCCGGGTAACGCTGAATGAACTCGCCCAACAACGGGATCACGAAGGTCCTGCCATACAGCAGCGAACTGCTGACCCGCAGGCGCCCGCGGGGTGAACTCTGGTCGGTAATCTGCTGTTCGGTTTCCCGCAGGTCCGTGAGGATCCGCCGGGCGCACGACAGATAGGCGGCGCCCTCCGGGGTCACGGTCAGTGAGCGCGTGGTTCGCAACAACAGGCGTACGCCCAGCCGGGCCTCCATGCGGTCCAGCACCCGTGCGATAGAGGAGGGCGCAAGGTTCAAGCGACGCGCGGCCGCCGAGAAACTCGCGGTCTCGGCCACGAGGGTAAAGATTTCCAGTTCGTCCGTTATGTCCACGGGAAACTCACTTGTGCGTTTTTCGCAAAGGCCTTGAGCGGCGCAATGGGGTTCACATCGGTTTTTGTCGGGTTCAGTATTGCGTAAAGCAATGTAATACGGAAACTCACCAGGAGAATCCCATGATCTTGCCCTACACCATCAATATCCCCGACGAACGCCTCGTGGCCATCCGCGACAAAGTCGCCGCCTACGATTGGACCCAGCTTCCCGATTTGGGAGGGTGGAAGTCGGGCGTAGGCGTGCGCGACCTTCAGCGCCTGGTCGCTTACTGGCTGGAATCCTATGATTGGCGCCGGGTCGAAAAACACCTCAACCAATTGCCCAACTTCATCACCGAGATTGAGGGCGAGCACCTGCACTTCGTCCATGTGCGGGGCGACGGTTCCAGGCCGCCGATCCTGCTGCTCCATGGCTGGCCAGGTTCGTACCTGGAATTCGAGGCGCTGCTGGAACCGCTGGCGGCTGACGGACACGATGTGATCGTGCCGTCGCTTCCGGGGTTTGCATTCTCCAGGCCGATCACCGGAGTGATTGGCCCACGTCGGGCGGCCGAACTCATGCATGGGCTGATGGCCCGGCTGTTCGGGCCAACCCGCTTCATCGTTCAGGGCGGTGACTGGGGTTCGGGCATCGCCGGTTGGATGGCCCACGATCGGCCCGAGGCGTTACTGGGGATTCACCTGAACATGGCCGACCTGCTGGCCCAGGGCACCGTTGCGACCACGCCGGAGGAGGAGGCTTTCGTCGCCCGGCGTGACGTGCTGATCGACTGGGAAACCGGCTACAACCACCAGCAGGAAACCCGCCCGCAGACCCTGGGTGTCGCGCTGGCCGACAGCCCGGTGGGGGCCGCGGGATGGATCCTCGAAAAAATCGGCACATGGGCCGATCTGCCCACTACCGCCGATGGCAGCCCGGATCTCTGGGGCACCTTTACCGAGGAGCAACTGCTGACCAACATCATGTTGTATCTCGCGCCATCTTCCATGGTCACCGCGACGTGGATGTATCACGGCAAGCGCCTTGAGGGATCGTCAAAATTCCCGGTCGGCACCCGCATCCAGGTGCCGACCGGATTTGCCGCCTTTCGTGATCCGGTGTTCGTGCCGCCGCCGCGCTCATTTGCCGAAAAGACCTTCAACATCGTGCACTGGAGCGAGATGCCCGCCGGTGGTCACTTCGCGGCCTGGGAGCAGCCGGCGTTGATGCTGGCGGACCTGCGCGCCTTTATCGCTACGGTCTCGGCTTGATCATCAAATCCAGGTTTTGCACGGCGGCACCTGCGGCGCCCTTGCCGAGGTTGTCGAACACCGCCGCCAGCAGGACCTGGCCCGTCTCGTGGTTTTCACGCACGATCAAACGCACATCGTCCGTGCCGTTCAGCGCTTGAGGGTCGAGGTAGGTCAACTCCCTCGCAGCCTGCATCGACAGCACCTGTACGTGACGGGTGTCGCGGTAGTGCTGCGTCAGGCAGGCATGCAACCGCGCCGCGTCCACGCCCGGGGCCAAC
>NZ_JACARK010001242.1:0-686 GCF_013386655.1 Pseudomonas sp. K5002
GAAGCTGCTGGCCGCCACGGTCGGGTCCATGCCGCCGGCGACCGCGTCGGTAAAGGCCTTGCCGGTCACCAGTTGGTTTTTGTAGTACTGCTGGATGTTGTCGCTTTGCCCGGCCTTGTCGGCGATGCCGGTCAGGTCCACATGGCCGTTGCCCCCCAGCGCCAGGTTGGCGATGGTCGTATCGTTGGCCGCGTTTTGCAGGCCCATGCCCATGTCGATCTGCTTGCCGTTCTGGTCCTTGGCGTTGAGATTGTCGGTGAGGTTTTTGCCGGTCTCGATGTCGTCGGTGTAGTAGTTCTGCATCGCGACTTTCATCGCCGGGTTGCTGTCGACGATGTCGGCCAGTGCCGGGCCGCGATTGTTTTGCAGGAAGCCTTGCACGTCCGGGTCGGCCGAGAGGGTTTCGATGCCGCTTTGCAGCTGTGCCTTGATTTTGTCTTCGTTGGGGTTGAGGCCGTAGTGGGGCGAGGTGTACTTGTCCATCAACCCGGCGTGGGGCACGTAGTCGCTGACCAGCAGGCGGGTTTGTGCATCGGTCAACTGCACCAGCACCGCGGCTTTCTGTTCGCCGCTGTAGTTCTGCGGGTTGGCCAGGATGTCGGCGGTCAGGCCCGAGGTGTCGACGCCGGCGACGGCATCACGAGTGGCGGCACCGTCGAGGAAGGTCAGGGTGTCGCTGTCGGTTT
>NZ_JACARK010001243.1:0-754 GCF_013386655.1 Pseudomonas sp. K5002
GTGCCTGGCCGAGTTTGAGCCACAAGTCGATGCTTGCGCCCGGTTGCTGGGCCGCACGTTCGTACAGCGCCGCCGCGCTGGCGTAGTCGCCGCGTTTGTTCAGGTCGTCGGCCAGCTTCAGCGAGCGGTCGGAATCGCTCGGCGCAGTATTGGAACAGGCAGCCAGCAACAGGCTGCCGGCAAGCAAAAAGTGTTTGGTCATCGTCACAACTCGTTGGGCGAAGGCGGACGTCATGTAAGCATATTTTCCATGGCGCTCCTATGTCTGTCGGTGCTGTTGGGTGCCTCGATTGCCCACGCCGATGAAGAGCCCGAATGGTTTGCCAAACCCTACGCCTACGTACTGGTGGATCAGGACGTGCGTGCCGCCCTCGAAGAATTCGGCCACAACCTCGACATACCGCTGGTGCTCTCGGACAAGGTGCGTGGCAAGGCCCGCAGCACCGTGCGCGCCGCCACCGCCGGGGAGTTTTTGCAGACGTTGTGCAGCACCAACGGCCTGACCTGGTACTTCGACGGCAACCTGCTGTACCTCAATGCCAGCGATGAAATCACCACCAAGCTGTTCAAGGCCAGCGCCCTGAACCTGGATCAGTTGCAGGCCTATCTGAACAACCTCGATGTGTTCGGCCAGCAGTTATCGATGCGTAACGGCCCCGAGGGCGATGAAGTCTTTGTATCCGGGCCGCCGCCGTACCTGGCGCTGGTCCAGCAGCATGTGGATCACCTGCAGCCCAAGGCCGCCGCGCCGGTG
>NZ_JACARK010000126.1:0-10641 GCF_013386655.1 Pseudomonas sp. K5002
CCAAGCCAACCTGGACCTGGTGCAGGCGCAGTTCAAACTCGGTGCCGTGGCGTACATCAACCTGCTCACGGCCCAGCAAACCTACCAGAACACCGTGCTGGCCCGGGTCAGGGCGCAGGCCTCCCGCTACAGCGACACCACCGCGCTCTTCCAGGCATTGGGTGGCGGATGGTGGAACCGTACCGATGTGGACCCTGCCACCAAGGGCCGGCCTGATCGGTTCGGCCTGCCTTCGTGGAACGAGATCATGCCGGCCAGGAACGAGGCAGCGCCTGCCGATTCGGCACGGTTCAACTGAACTGAACTCTTGAAACAGCGAGAACATCCATGGCTGACGTCATAACCGCCTCTCCCCTGCCCACCGAGCCCGGCGCACCGCGCAAGCGCCGACTGTGGCGGCCGATGATCATCATGATCGTGGTGGTGCTGGTGATTGTGGCGATCATTGCCGGGGTGAAGTTCGTGCAGATTTCGGCGCTGATCGCCCAGTCGAAAATGCCCCTGCCGGCCTCCGTGGTCACGGCCATGAAGGTGCCGTTCAGCGACTGGCAACCGAATGTCAGCGCCGTGGGCTCAATGAAAGCGGTCAGGGGGGTGGATGTGACCACTGAAGTGGGCGGCATCGTGCGCACCATCGGCTTCACGCCCGGGCAAGAAGTGGCGGCCCAGGCGCTGCTCGTCCAACTGAATGCCGACTCGGACATCGCGCAACTGCATTCCCTTGAGGCCACGGCTGACCTGGCGGTGATCGTCCTCAAGCGTGACAAGGCGCAACTGGCGGTTAACGCCATCTCCCAGGCACAAGTGGACACTGACACCGCCGACCTCAAAGCCAAGCTCGCCGCCGCCGAACAACAGCGCGCGCTGGTGGCGAAAAAAACCATCCGCGCGCCGTTTGCCGGGCGCATCGGCATCACCAGCGTCAACCCTGGCCAATACCTCAACCCCGGCGACAAGATCGCCACGCTGCAAACCTTCGATCCGATCTACATCGACTTCACGGTGCCCCAGACTCAAATGGAGGCCATCGCCATCGGCCAAGGGGTTTCGGTAACGGCCGACGGCCTGTCCAATCAAACCTTCACCGGCAAGATCAGCACCATCGACACCCAGTTCGACGCCACCACGCGCAATGTCACCGTGGAAGCCACCGTCGACAACCCCAAACAGAACCTGGTGCCCGGGATGTTTGCCCGCGCCGTGGTCAACTCCGGTGCGACGCAGCGCTACCTCACCGTCCCGCAGACATCGGTGACCTACAACCCTTACGGCACCACGGTATTCATTGCCACATCGAGCAAGAACGACAAGGGTGAGGAAGTCCTCACCGCGCAACAGACCTTTATCAAGACCGGACCGACCCGGGGCGATCAGGTGGCGATCCTGTCGGGCGTGAAGGAAGGCGACCTGCTGATCACCAGCGGCCAGATGAAGCTCAAGAATGGCTCGCCGGTGAAGGTCGATAACAGCGCCGCGCCGCTGAACGATCCTGCGCCGACTCCCCAAGAACACTAAAGGTGTCCCATGAAGCTTACCGATACCTTTATTCAGCGGCCGGTCTGGGCGATTGTTGTCTCGCTGTTCATCCTGATCCTGGGGCTGCGCTCGATCTTCGAATTGCCGGTGAACCAATGGCCACGCACCGAAAATACCGTGGTCACCATCACCACCGCCTACTACGGCGCGGACGCCTCCACCGTTGCCGGCTTTATCACCCAGCCGCTTGAATCGGCCATCGCCCAGGCCCAGGGCATCGACTACCTGTCTTCAACGAGCATCACCGGTGTCTCGACGATTACCGCCACGCTGCGGCTGAATTACGACGCGAGCAAGGCCCTCACCGAGATCAACACCCAGGTCAACTCGGTCAAGAACCAACTGCCGGCGCAGTCCCAGGAACCGGTGCTGACGGTGGCGGTCGGGCAGACCACAGACGCCATGTACCTGGGTTTCTACAGCGACACCCTGCCTACCAACAACATCACCGACTACCTGGTGCGGGTGGTCAAGCCCAAGCTGGACTCAATCCAGGGCGTGCAAACCGCCGAAATCCTCGGCGGGCGCCAGTTCGCCCTGCGCGCCTGGATGGACCCGAACAAACTGGCGGCGCATAACGTGACCGCCCAGGACGTGTCCACCGCCCTGGCCAACAACAACTACCTGTCTGCTGTCGGTTCCACCCGCGGGCAAACGGTGACAGTCGACCTGACGGCCGGGACCGACTTGCACACGGTGGATGAATTCAAGCGGCTGGTGGTCAAGCAGAAAGGCGATGCCCTGGTGTACCTGGAGGACGTGGCCACCGTCACCCTCGGCGCCGAAAGCTACGACAGCAGCGTGGCGTTTTCCGGCAAGCGTTCGGTGTTCATCGGCATCAAGACGGCGCCGACTGCCAATATCCTGACGGTGGCCGACAGCGTGCGCGAAGCCTTCCCCGAGCTGCAATCCCAGTTGCCCACCGGGGTACGCGGCGAGATCGTGTATGACTCCACGGAGTTCATCAACACCTCGATCTATGAGGTGGTGAAGACCCTGGTCGAGGCGATGATCATTGTGTCGGTGGTGATCTACCTGTTCCTCGGCTCGTTCCGCGCGGTGATCGTGCCGCTGGTGGCGATCCCGCTGTCGCTGGTCGGGACCTTCTTCATCATGTACCTGCTGGGGTACTCGATAAACCTGCTGACCCTGCTTGCCCTGGTATTGGCGATCGGCCTGGTGGTGGACGACGCGATTATCGTGGTGGAGAACGTCGACCGGCATATCAAGGAAGAAGGCAAAGGCGTGCTGGAGGCTGCGCTGGTTGCCGCGAGGGAACTGGGTGGGCCGATCATCGCGATGACCGTGGTGCTGATCGCCGCCTACGTGCCCATCGGGCTGCGCAGCGGCCTTACCGGTGCGCTGTTCAAGGAGTTCTGCTTCTCACTGGCGGGTGCCGTGACCGTGTCGGCCGTGGTGGCGTTGACGCTCTCGCCGATGATGACCTCCCGGCTGTTCAAGTCCGGGCAGGAAGAAGGCCGGTTTGCCCGCAAGCTCGATCAGTACTTCGACTGGTTGCGGGGCCGTTACCACCGCGTACTCTCGGGCGGCCTGAACGTATGGCCGGTGCTGGTGACGTTTGGTTTTGTGCTGTTCCTGCTGGTGGCCGCCAGCGGCATGACCGCCAAAAGCGAACTGTCGCCCACCGAGGACCAGGGGCTGGTGTTCATGCAGATCAAGGGCCCGCCCACTGCCTCGCCGCAGCAGATGGAGCGCATCGCCGACCAGGCCTTCCAGATCGCCAACAAAGAGCCGGAATACGCGCAGATGTTCCAGCTGACCGGGTTGCCTATCCTCAACCAGGGCCTGGGCGGTGTGCTGCTGAAAAACTGGGGCGACCGCTCGCGCTCCCAGGCCCAACTGATATTGGAACTCCAGCAGAAATGGAACCAGGTGCCGGGCGCCACCATTGCGGCCTTCCCGCTGCCGTCGCTGCCGGGCGCCCAGGGCTTGCCGGTGCAGTTCGTGATCACCACCACCGACTCGGTGGAAAACCTCAACGAAGTCGCCCAGGCCGTGGTGGCCGAGGCCCAGAAACAACAGCTGTTCTATTTCTCCGACATGGACCTGAAACTCGACAAGCCACAAGCCAAGCTGGTGGTGGACCGGGAAAAAATCGCCGCACTGGGCATGACCCAGGCCGACGTCGGTGCGGCGCTGTCCGCGGCACTGGGCGGCAACTACGTGAACTACTTCTCCACTGCCGGGCGCTCGTACAAAGTGATTCCCCAGGTGTTGCAGGTTGATCGCCTCAACCCGGACCAGATTCTCGATTATTACATTCGCACGCCATCCGGCAGCATGATCCAGGCGCGGACCGTGGCGCATATCGAAACCTCGACCCAGCCGGAATCCATCAACCACTTCCAGCAACTCAACTCGGCGACCCTGTCGGGCGTCAGCGGCGTGGCCCAGGGCGAACTGCTGGCGAAACTGAACACCATTCTGACCAATATTGCGCCGTCGGGTTACACCTCGGACTTCTCCGGCGAATCACGCCAGTTCATGCAGGAATCCGGCGGGTTCTTCGGCCTGCTGATGTTTTCGATCCTGATCGTGTACCTGGCCCTGGCGTTTCAGTTCGAGAGTTTCCGCGACCCGGTGGTGATCCTGTTCTCGGTGCCCCCTGCACTCTTCGGCGCGCTGGCGTTTATCACCATGGGCTTTGCCTCGATCAACGTGTACACCCAGGTGGGGCTGGTGACGTTGCTGGGGTTGATCACCAAGCACGGGATCCTGATCGTGCAGTTTGCCAACGAGTTGCAGCGCGCCGGTCACAGCAAGCGTGAGGCCATAGAAGAAGCCGCCGGCGTGCGTTTGCGGCCGATCCTGATGACCACCGCCGCCATGGTGCTGGGCGTGGTGCCGCTGGTGTGGGCCTCCGGTGCCGGGGCTGCGGGACGGCATGACATGGGCCTGGTGATCTTCGCCGGGTTGTCGATCGGTACCGTGCTGACGCTGTTCATGGTGCCGGCGATGTATATGTTCATTGGCTCCACGCACCATCAGGAGGCGGAACAGCCGGTCCCCGTGTAGGAGCGAGCTGGCTCGCTCCTGCAGTGGATCAGTGGGTCAGATCACTACCCGCAGCGCCAAGCCTTCATACGCATCCAGCGTGATGGTGAAATCACCCTCGGGTGTCAGATCGCCCTCCACCCGCTCATTGATGATGTCCACCACCGGCCCGGGCGCAATATCGGGCAGGTGCAGGGTTTCAGTAATCGGCGTCGAGCCGAAGTTCAGCGCCGTGATCTGAGTACCTTTGCCCGCCGGCAGCTCGTGCACCATGATCAACAGCCCCGGGTGCTGCACATCCGGCACCAGGATCTGGCGGCTGGCGGCGATGTCGTAGGCTCGGCGCACCGCGAGGATTCTTTGCAGTTGCGAGGCAAACGAATCCGGGTCGGCCAACTGGCTGATCAGGCTGCCATACAAGGTTTTCGGGCGTGGCATCTGCCCGGCGGATTGCTCCGCATCCGGATTCAGGTCCACCAGGTCATAGGCGCCGCGATGGATCCAGCGTGTGTCGCCATCCAGCATCAAGTGGGCCACCTCCTGCGCCGGTAACGGCAATGCGCCCACCAGGTCCCAGCCGGACAGTGCAAACACCCCCGGTTGCATCGCGTTGTACATCACCAGCAGCAGGTGAATCTGGCGGATCTGCTGGATATCCGCCGGGGTAATCGCCTCAAGGTCGCGAATGCCCAGCGCCGCTGTAATGATGCTGGCGGTGGTGCAGGACACGCCGTTGGTCACGAACTTCAGGTTATACGGCGCGTGTTCGCCAGCCAGGCGTTCGTACATCTGCTCACGGATATGCTCGCGCAGGATGCCGCCGGGAAAGGTCTGCCCCTGATAGAGGTAGGTGTCATGGGCGTGCAACGTCCAGAAGTGCACCAGTTCCAGGGTCAGCTCGTCATGGTTCTGCAAGGCGTGGATCAGCGAGCCGGGGTCGATGCCCAGGGTGTGCATCTCCCGCAGCATCAGGCGCAGGAATTCGGTGTCGCCCATCAATAACGCGTGCTGGTAAGCCGGGCGCGTGATGAAGTCGTAGGACAGGTCTGCGCCGCCGTGGGACATGGCGGCGATGTCGTCCACCGTCAGGTTCAGTTCCTGGAAGCTGAAACCGCCCGCCTTGCGAATCGCGCCGCCCAGGATCTGGTTGCCGGTGATGGACAGCGGATGGCTTTCAGACCAGGCGTTACCTTCCAGTTTTCGTTCCACGCCGAGGAAACCGTTGGCATCCAGGCGCAGGATTTTCGCCCCCATCACGTCGATGGCGTGCAAGGCGTCGCCAATGATCATCTGCTGCGCGGCGAAGGTCGGATCCAGCCAGTTCAGCGACGGCTGCCCTTCCTTGAAGTAATGCAGGTACACCCAGCGGCGGGGCTTGCCGTCCACGCCGATGACCACATCGGTCGCGCTCCAGTCGGTTTCCTTGACCCCGGGTTCGAAGAAGATCACCCGTTGCAACTGGCCGACGATGTAGTGCTTGTCCCTGAGCACGTCGACCTGCTGCGGGCTGAGGTTCTGCGCATCGCGGCCCTCGCTGATATCGGGCAGCAGCGGCCAGTCTTCTTCGCGGATCTCCACCATGTGGTAGAGCCCGGGATAGTCTTCGTAGGCCATCTCGGCCAGGCGGAAGTCCGCGCCCTTGCCGGTGTGGGACGGGATCACATCGTCGATGATCACCGCGTTGTGCGCGGCGGCCATGCGGGCCAGCGCCTGAAGCTGGGCTTCGGTGCCCAGTTGCGGGTCGATGTCGAAGCTGATGCGGTCAAAATTGCCGTCAATGGTGGGAGTGTGCTCGGTGCCGGATAGACCGCCCGAGCGTTTCAGCGGGCCGTTATGGATGCCCTGTATGCCGATTTTCGACAGCGCGTGCCACAAGGTTTCATCGCCCAGGGCCTCCAGTACGCTGCCGTTCTCGCGGGTGACGATGGACGCCGGATAGGCCGTGAACCACACCGATGCCAGGGCCGAAGCATCACGGGGCCGGGTATGGGCATACGGCTGTTGCCACAACCGGCCTTGCCCCGAATAAAGCCTGGCGCGCTGCTTGGCGGCATGCAGCATCGATTGTTCCACCAGCCAGGCCACATGTTTCTTATCGGCGTCCGTCATAAATCAATCACCTGCACCCATGAAGTAGTCGGTTGCGGTGGCTGCATATGAACCACCGTTCGTTACTGTATGAGGCCCCGGGCGGCGATTCGTTGCATCCGGGATGGCGACCCTTCCCCGGCCTAGACCCAGCCGCCGTCCACAATGAAGTTCTGTGCGGTACACATCGCCGATACATCAGAGGCCAGGAACAGCGCCATATTGGCGATATGTTCCGGCTCCACACTGCCCGGCAGGCACTGGCTGCGGGCGATCAACTCCCGGGCCGCGTCATCCACCCACATCGCCAGTTGTTTCTCGGTCATCACCCAGCCCGGCACCAGCGTATTGACCCTGATACGGCTGGGCCCAAGCTCCCGCGCCAGGGCCCGGGTCATGCCGTGGGCGGCGGCTTTGCTGGCGGCATATACCGGGTAGCCGCTGGAAGCCATCATCCAGCCGATGGAACCCAGGTTGATGATCGACCCGCCGCCTGCGGCCTTCATCATCGGCACCACGGCCCGGGCCGCGAAAAACCCGTGCTTCAGGTTGACCGAAATCAGTTGGTCGAACCGCTCCGAGTCGATTTCATCCAGGGTGTGCCGAACGTCATTGGCGGCATTATTCACCAGCACGTCGATCGGTCCAAGACTTTGCGCCAGGCACGCTATCGCGGCCTTGTACGCGATCTCGTCGGTGATATCGCAATGGGCGAATTCGACGGCATGGCCCTCGGCCGACAATATCGCCGCCAATCGGTCGCCCTGCCCTTGCGCCCGGTCCACGAAGGCTACCTTGGCCCCCTGGCGTGCGAAGGCACGCACCATGGCCTCGCCTATCCCGGAAGCACCGCCGGAGATCAGCACGGTTTTATCCCGCAGGTCCGGGTACATCGCCTGCGCGCCGGGCTGTTTTTCAGTGTTCATGTGGCAGTCACTCCGCTGTATTTAGTCTTATTTTATATTGCATGTTTCGCGATATTGGCTATAAATCAGCCCTGCAGCTGAATAAATAGTAGAACTATTTAATTAACAACAATAAAGGTAGCTCAGTCATGCGGCAATCCCGATTCCTGCTTACCGGCCTTGGCCTCTCCCTGGCGGTGGCCAGCCTGGGCGCTCAGGCGGCTGGCTTGTCCAGCGAACACAAACCCTTCGGTAAAACCAATGACGGCACCGCCGTCGAGCAGTATGTATTGCGTAACAGCCATGGCGTACAAGCCACGGTCATCACCTATGGCGCGGTCTTGCAGTCGCTGAAAGTACCCGACAAACACGGCCAGTTCGCCGACGTGGTGCTGGGCTTCGATGACGTCCAGGGCTACCAGGCCGGTACTGCGTTCTTCGGCGCGACCATCGGCCGTTTTGGCAACCGCCTGGACAAGGGCAGCTTTGAACTGGACGGCAAACGCTATCAAGTGCCCCTCAACGACGGGCCGAACTCGCTGCACGGCGGCCCGCAAGGTTTCGACAAGCATGTGTGGAAAGCCCAGCCGGTCAAGCAGGACGATTCGGTGGGCGTGACCCTGAGCTACCTGTCCAAGGACGGCGAGATGGGTTTCCCCGGCAACCTGAAAGTCGATGTCACCTATAGCCTCAACGACAAGAACGAACTGCACATCGACTACAAGGCCACCACCGACAAACCCACGGTGCTGAACCTCACCAACCACAGTTACTTCAACCTCGCCGGCGCCGGCAGCGGTGATGTGCTCAAGCAGGTCGCCACCCTGCATGCCAGCCATTACACCCCGGTCAACAGCACCCTGATTCCCACCGGCGAACTGGCCCCGGTCGCCGGCACGCCGATGGACTTTCTCAAGCCCACTGCCATCGGCCAGCACATCAAGGACGATCATCCCCAGCTGAAATTCGCCGAACCTAAACAAGGCGGTTTTGACTTCAACTGGGTGCTGGATGCCAAGGGTGATATCGGCAAACTGGCCGCCGACGTTCGTGACCCGCAGTCCGGTCGCCGCTTGCAGCTGTATACCAGCGAGCCTGGCGTGCAGTTCTATACCGGCAACTTCCTCGACGGGACGATCAAGGGCAAGGGTGGCAAGCCTTACGCCCACTGGAGTGCGTTCACCCTGGAAACCCAGCATTTTCCCGACGGCCCCAACCAGCCGAGCTTCCCCTCTACCCGTCTCGATCCTGGCCAGACCTACACGCAGAATACCGTGCTGAAATTCTCTGCTGACTAAACCTGTGGGAGCTGTGGAGCTTTGGCGAGGCTGCGATGACGTCGGCACTATCAATATCCAAGGCACTATCAATATCCAAGGTGCCTGACCCACCGCTATCGCAGCCTCGCCAAAGCTCGACAGCTCCCACAGTACCGGCGTTAGCAGGGCTGCCGGGAAACGTCAGCGGCCATCAGTTCCACAAACCGATCTTTTCCAGCTCCTGCTTGAAGTTCTCGCGGGTGATCAGCGTCACCTCATCCATCGCCGTGTACTTCGGCGGCTCCTTACCCGTAGTGACCCACTCGAACATCATGCTCGCGGTGTTGTAGCCCTCGATGTGCGGGCTGGGCAGCATCGAGCCGAAGAAGCCGCTGTTGGCTTTCTTCAATTCGCCAATGGCATCGGTGCCGTTGATGCCGATGCCGATGACATTCGCCGCCGCAAACCCGGCGCTTTCGGTGGCGCGCACGCCGCCAAGCACGGTGTTGTCATTCATGCCGCCGATGATCAGGTTTTTCGCGCCGCCGGGCAGCTTGACCAGCGCCGAGTTGGTGGCGTCCATGCTGCCGGGGACGTCGAGGGTCTTGAGGGCTGCGTACAGGATGTGGTCATCCGGAATACCCGCAGCCTTCAGGGATTTGACCGAGCCATCAGTGCGCTTTTTACCGGTATCGAGTTCGTTGTAGGTATTGATCACCGCATAGGTGTCCTTCCAGTCCCAGCCACGTTTTTTCGCTTCGGTGGCCATGGCACTGCCCTGCTTCTCGCCCACTTCAAACGCGGCCATGCCCAGGTAAGGCACGTCTTCCATGAAGTTGCCCTTGGCGTCCACAAAACGGTCATCCACGGCGATCACTTTCAAGCCGTTGGCTTTGGCCTTGGCCATGATCGCCGGGCCGAGGGACACGTCCGGCGGGCAAATCACAAAACCCTTGGCACCGTTGGCCGCCAGGCTGTCGATGGCCGAGAGGGTTTTCTCGCCGTCGGGCACGGCGATCTTGATCACCTCGAAGCCCTTGTCCTTGCCGGCCTTTTCGGCGAAGGCCCATTCGGTCTGGAACCAGGGCTCTTCCGCCTGCTTGACCAGAAAGCCGATCTTCACCGGCTCGGCCGCCAGCAACAGGCTGCTCAGGCCGACGGCGGACACCGCCACAGCGGCGCAGCACAGGGAACGGATACCACGACGACGATTCATAGGGTGACTCCTTGTTGTTGTTTTTGAATGCGTTAAACAGCCTGTTGGTTATCCTGCAAAGCGGTGGCAGATTTTCCCCGGCACATCGACCTCGATCGCCAGCACCGCACCGTCCAGCGGGTGATCCAGCGGGCTGGCGGCACTGGTGATGTACAAGGTCTTGAGGTCGGGGCCTGCGAACACGCAACTGGTGGGACGGCTGACCGGCAATTCGATGACCCGGTCAACTTCACCGCCCGGCGTCAGCCGCAGCAGGCAACTGCCGTCCCAGCGGGCGTTCCAGATATAGCCTTCGGCGTCCATGGCCGAACCGTCCGGGCCACCCCGGGAGTGAGGCCCGAACCAGACTTGCGCAGGTGCGAGCTGGCCTTGTTCAGTCATCGGGTATCGATAGAGCGTGCCGTCCAGGCTGTCGCCGAAATGCACGTGGGTGGCGGCGTCGTTCCAGAGCAAGGTGTTGGGAATCCCCAGGCCTTGCAGCAACGGCGTGACCTGCCCGTCGGTATCGACCCGGAACAGGCCGCCGGAACGTCGCAGCACCGGCAAGTCTTCACCGTGCTCGCCGATGTTGTTCTGCATGGTGCCCAGCCACAGCCGGCCCTGGGCGTCGCAGCGGGCTTCG
>NZ_JACARK010001244.1:0-621 GCF_013386655.1 Pseudomonas sp. K5002
TGGTGCCGCATCTGGTACGCCTGCTGGCGGGGCCGGATCATCGGGTGCTGCTGCCAGCCTCGGTGCTGGCGGGGGCGAGTTTGCTGTTGTTTGCCGATCTGGTGGCGCGCCTGGCCTTGGCGCCGGCGGAATTACCGATCGGCATTGTTACCGCGTTTATCGGTGCGCCGTTTTTCCTCTACCTGTTGTTACGAGGGCGCGCCTGATGCTGCGAGTAGAAGACCTGCAGATCCGCCGTGGGCGCAAAACTGTGCTGGCGGACATCACCCTGGACCTGCTGCCAGGAGAAGTGCTCGGCGTATTGGGCCCCAACGGCGCGGGAAAAAGTACATTGCTCGGTGCGTTATGCGGCGAGTTGCAGCCCGACCAAGGCCGTGTGTGGCTGGATCAGCGTGAGTTGAAGGACTGGGGCGGAGCGCAGCGTGCCCAGCGGCTGGCGGTGTTGCCGCAGACCTCGACCCTGGACTTTGCCTTTCGCGTCGAAGAGGTAGTGGGCATGGGGCGCTTGCCTCATCAGACGGGCCGGGTGCGTGACGATGAAATCATCAATGCTGCCTTGCAGGCTGCCGACGTCGGCCACTTGAGCGGGCGCAGCTATCTGGCGTTGTCGGGCGGCGAGCG
>NZ_JACARK010001245.1:0-1006 GCF_013386655.1 Pseudomonas sp. K5002
GCCTCGCGCAGCCATGCCACCGCGTCATGGGCCAGCTCGCGTTGCTGCTCGCGGGCGACGGCGGTGTCGGCTATCCGGGCAAATACGTCAGCGAAACGCTGGTGCAAGTCGGCATAACTCACTTCAGCGGGGATCGAAGCACTCATGGTTTTTCCTTCTTCAAAGGCACTCACGCTTGGTTGGCCCGAGGGTCAATCCAGCGGTTGATCAAATCGACGGCCAGGTTCACCAGCACATAGACGGTGGCGGCCAGCAAGGTCACGCCCAGCACCACCGGCACGTCTTTGTTGCTGGTGGCATCGAGCATCAAGCGCCCGATGCCCTGGCGTGCAAACAGCAATTCCACCACCACCGCGCCGCCCAGCAGGCTGGCGAACACGAACCCGGCCAGGGTCACCAACGGCACCAGCGCATGGCGCAAGGCATGACGCAGGCGCACAGCGGTTTCGGACAAGCCACGGGCACGGGCCATGGCAATAAAGGGTTGTTCGAGGGTGTCTTCCAGGGACTGGCGCAGCAGCTGGGTCAGCACTGCCGCCACCGGCAACGCCAGCGCGATCGAGGGCAGGATCAATGAGCGCCAGCCAACGGAACCGGAGGGCGGCAACCAGTGCCAATGAAACGAAAACACCAGCAACAACAGCATCCCGATCACAAACGAAGGTGCTGAAGACAGCACCAGCTCGCTGCCTGAAACGGCTGAACGCACCCAACGCGAACGGTTGGCGGTGAGGATCGCGCACACCAGGGCCAATACCACCGCCAGCAACGCCGCGCTCAGGGACAGTTGAATGGTTGCACCGATCTGCTCGGCAATCGCCTGCTGCACCGGGATGCGCAAGCGATAGGACTCGCCCAGGTCGCCATGGGCCAGGCGCACCAGGTAATTGCCGTATTGCACTATCAGGGGTTGGTCCAGGCCGTACTCGGCACGCACCCGGGCCAGCAGCTCCGGGGTGGGCATCGAATCCGGCCCGCCGAGGATTGCCAGCGCCGTGTCACCGCC
>NZ_JACARK010001246.1:0-352 GCF_013386655.1 Pseudomonas sp. K5002
CCGCGCCTACCAGTGCGTCCTTGCGCAGGTGCATTGGCGTCGGGCCCGCGTGGGCTTCGACGCCGGTGAGGGTCAGGTCGAACCACTTCTGGCCCAGGCAGCCCATGACCACGCCGATGGTGGTGGCCTGGTCTTCCAGCACCGGACCCTGCTCGATATGCGCCTCGAAATAGGCGCCCACCGGGTGGCCCAGCACGGCGCGGGAACCGGCATAGCCGATGCGCTGCAATTCAGCGCCCACCGACAGCCGTTGCTCGTCCTGCTTGTCGAGGGTTTCCTGCAGGTCGAACTTACCGGCGAACACCCCGGAACCCATCATGCACGGCGGGAATCGCGAGCCTTCTTCGTTGGT
>NZ_JACARK010001247.1:0-1011 GCF_013386655.1 Pseudomonas sp. K5002
AAATAACGGATATGTACTCACCCCAGGGTCCGTAACAAAACCGTCATCCCCCTGGGCTAGGCTCGCGGGCTCGAACGCCCCACGAGTTCCAAGTCCATGTTCAAAGGCCTGCTCTACGCCGCGCTGCTGTTCACCCTGACGGCCCACGCCGAAACCTGGCCGCAGAAGGATTGGTCCCAAGGCCAACCGCTAACCGGCCCGGCCGCCCAAGCCCTGGACGACTACGCCTTCCCACCCCGCGATGACACCACCCGCAAAGGCGTCCGCACCGACGCCTTGCTGGTCATCCGCGACGGCCAGATCATCTACGAACGCTACGCCGCCCCCACCACCGCCAGCACCCCGCACCTGACCTGGTCCATCAGCAAAAGCCTGATGGCCACCGTGCTCGGCGTGGCCTTCGGCGAAAACCGCTTCAAACTCACCGACCCCGCCGCGCGCTTTTACCCGCCGATGAAACAACACCCAGGCGTGACCATGGCCGACCTGCTGCACTGGGCCTCGGGCCTCGACTGGCAGGAAGACTACGAATACGCCCCGCTGAAATCCTCGGTGGTCGCCATGCTCTACACCCGCGGGCACCACGACATGGCCGAGTTCGCCGCCGACACCGCGACCTCCAGCGCCCCCGGCCAGGCATTCCGCTACTCCAGTGGCGACAGCAATATCCTGTCCGCCACCCTCAAGGGCATGCTCGGCCACAAGGCCTACGTCGACTACCCATGGACCGCCCTGTTCCAGCCACTGGGCATCCGCAACGCCACCTGGGAAAGCGATGCCGAGGAAACCTTCGTCGCGTCCTCATATGCCTACCTCACCGCCCGCGACCTGGCCCGTGTCGGCCTGCTGATGCAGCGCGACGGCCGTTGGGGCGAGCAACAATTGCTGCCCAAGGAGTGGGTCGCGTTCAATCGCCAACCGTTCGACAAGTACAAGGCGGGCCAGGACGAAGCCGTTCCGGGCGGCCAATGGTGGCTCAACCGCGAAGTGCAGGGTGCCGCCAGACCCTGG
>NZ_JACARK010001248.1:0-4197 GCF_013386655.1 Pseudomonas sp. K5002
CGAGGTGTCCAGCACCGGTTTGGTGTGGGGCGGGCAGCACAGGCTGGTCACGCCACCGGCAGCGGCGGCGCGGGTTTCGCTGGTGATGTTGCCCTTGCGGCTGTAGCCCGGCTCACGCAGGGCGACGTTCAGGTCAACCAGGCCAGGCGCGGCGATCAGGCCTTTGGCGTCGATAGTTTCGCTGGCGCTGAAGCCTGCGGGTGCGGCGCCGATGGCAATGATCTTGCCGGCTTCCAGGTGTAGATCGGTGACTTGATCCAGGCCGCTGGCCGGATCGATGACTCGGGCGCCGAGAATGCTGAGCTTCACTGGGCGTTCTCCTGCTCGAATTGACGTTGCGCGGTTTGCCCGCTCATGGCCATGGACAACACCGCCATGCGGATGGCGATGCCGTACGTGACCTGGTTGAGAATCACCGACTGCGCGCCATCGGCCACCGCCGACTCAATCTCCACGCCACGGTTGATTGGCCCCGGGTGCATCACGATGGCGTCCGGCTTGGCGCCGGCCAGGCGTGCGGTGGTCAGGCCGAACAGGCGATAGAACTCGCCTTCGCTCGGCAGCAGGCCGCCCGCCATACGCTCGCGCTGCAAGCGCAGCATGATCACCACGTCCACATCCTTCAGGCCTTCGGCCATGTCGGTGTAGACCTTCACGCCGTACTGCTCGATACCGATCGGCAGCAGGGTCTTGGGGGCGATCACGCGGATGTCCGGGCAACCCAGGGTTTTCAGGGCCAGCATGTTCGAGCGTGCAACCCGCGAGTGCAGGATGTCGCCGACAATGGCCACCGAGAGGTTTTCAAAGCTGCCCTTGTGCCGCCGGATGGTCAGCATGTCGAGCATGCCCTGGGTCGGGTGGGCGTGACGGCCGTCGCCGCCGTTGATGATCGCCACATTCGGGCACACGTGCTCGGCGATGAAGTGCGCAGCACCGGAATCGCCGTGGCGCACCACGAACATGTCGGCGGCCATGGCTTCCAGGTTGCGCAGGGTGTCGAGCAGGGTTTCGCCCTTGCTCGCCGACGAGGTGGACACGTTCAGCGTGATCACGTCAGCCGACAGGCGTTGGGCCGCCAGTTCAAAGGTGGTGCGGGTGCGGGTCGAGTTCTCGAAGAACACGTTGCAGATGGTCTTGCCGCGCAGCAACGGGACTTTCTTCACCGCCCGGCCGCCGACTTCGAGAAACGAGTCGGCCGTGTCGAGGATTTCGGTGAGCAGTTCGCGGGGCAAGCCGTCGAGGGACAGGAAGTGTTGCAGCTGGCCCTGAGCATTGAGCTGCAGCGGGCGCTTGGCATCTAGAGGCGTCATCGCGGGGACTCTTTACAAGGCGGTTTAAAGGGCAAGGTCTTGCAGTTCGAGTTCGAGCGGCGTGGGACCGGACAATTTTACCCGCTGGTGGGCTTCCAGGGACAGGGTGGCGCCGACCACGTCCGGGCTGATCGGCAATTCGCCGGCGTCCAGGTCCAGCAGGCAGACCAGGGTCACGCTGGCCGGGCGGCCGTAGTCGAACAGTTCGTTCATCGCGGCACGTATGGTGCGACCGCTCATCAGCACGTCATCGATCAGCACCAGGTGCTGGCCTTCGATCTCGAAGGGCAGGGCCGAGGGGCGCACTTGCGGGTGCAGGCCGTTCTGGCTGAAGTCGTCACGATAGAAAGACACGTCCAGGGTGCCCAGGGGCGAGTCGCTGCCCAGTTCTTCCAGCAGCGCCTGGGCCACCCACACGCCACCGGTGCGGATGCCGATAAAGCGCGGCTCGCTGATGGCACGGTGTTCCAGGTGCGCCTTGAGGCGGATCGCCATCTGGCTGATCAGGTCGGCGGGATTGGGCAGGCTCATGGGTGCTCCTTCTAGGCCTCGCGCAGGCAAGGTCCGGGCTCAAACGTAAGAAGACGCGGCAAGCCGCGTCAGTCAGGATTCAAATAAAGCGGTGTTTTCATCCAGCCAGCCCTGCAACAGCAGGGCCGCGGCGATGGCATCCACCGGGTTGTCGCGGTAACTGCCTTTCTGCCCGCCACGGTCACGGCGCTCGCCCTTGGCTTCGAACGTGGTCAGGCGTTCGTCGTGGGTATAGAAGGGCAGGTTGTAGCGGCCGTTCAGGCGGCGGGCGAACTTTTCGGCCCGCAGGCACATCTCGCTCGGGGTGCCGTCCATGTTCAGCGGCAGGCCGACCACCACGGCGTCGGGCTTCCACTCCTTGATCAGGGCTTCGACCTGGTTCCAGTCCGGCACGCCGTTCTGGGCCTTCAGGGTGCACAGCTCGCGGGCCTGGCCGGTAATCACCTGGCCGACGGCGACGCCGATCTGTTTGGTGCCGTAGTCGAAACCGAGGATCAGACGCAAGGCCATCAGGCGTGCCCCGCCTGGCTGGTCAGCAGGCTGAGGTTGATCCGCAGCTTGGCGGCGGCCGCTTCCAGGCGCAGTTCGCTGGGGGTGTTGAACAGGATGTCGGCGTCGAACGGGCAGGTCAGCCAGGCATTGCTCGCCAGCTCCGCCTCCAGTTGCCCGGCTTCCCAGCCGGCGTAGCCGAGGGTGATCACACTTTGATCAGGCCCCACGCCGTCGGCAATCGCGAACAGGACGTCCTGGGACGTGGACAGGGACAACCCTTCAAGGTCCACGGTCGCCTGGAATTTCGGCCCGGTGGGGTGCAGCACAAAACCCCGGTCCGTCTGCACCGGCCCGCCGATGTAGATCGGTACGTGCTGGCAGCTGGCGGGTGGGTCGATGTTCGGGCGCAGTTGCTCGAGGATATCGGCCAGGTTCAGGTCTTGCGGGCGGTTGACCACCAACCCCATCGCACCATTGGCGGTGTGCTCGACGATGTAGGTCAAGGTTTGCGCAAAGTTCGGGTCGGCCATATGGGGCATGGCGATCAGGAATTGGTGCTTGAGGTAGGTCGGGCTGACATTTTTCATGTCCGCTAGTGTGGCGTTGGAGGGGCGAACTGACAAGCTGAGGATGCGCAGGAAATCACCGTCAGCATCAATTGCTCGACAGCCGATCACCCTTGGCAAAGCGCCAGGTGCGAATGATTTCCAGGCGGTCGATGTCGTTCAGGTCCCCGGTAAACGGCGCAAAAGGCGCCGCCAGCCGCACGATGCGTTGCGCTGCCTGGTCCAGCAGCGGTTGGCCGGAGGACTCCAGCACCTGCACCTCGTACAAGGTGCCGTCGCGGTTGATCGACACCAGCAGTCGCAAATTGCCGTAGATCTGCTGGCGACGGGCTTCGTCCGGGTAGTTCAGGTTGCCGATGCGCTCAACCTTCTTGCGCCACTCATCCTTATACCAGGCGCCTTTGTCGCGCATGGTGGAGGCGGCGTTGAGGCGGTAGATCCGCGGGCGCTTGGCGTACAGCTGTTGTTCGTGGGCCAGTTCGGCTTCCAGGCTGGAGATCTCACTGGAGAGTTGCGAGCTGTCAAACGTCGGGGCCGGCGGGGCCGGCGTGGGTTCGGTCTTGGCCTTTTCGCGCTGGGTCGGGGCTTTTTGCGGCTTGGGCGCCACGGTGGTGACCGCCGCCTTGGGTGCGGCCTGTTTCACCTCCGGCTTGGGCGCCGGCGGTGGCGTGACCTTATTGACCTTGTTGTCCTGAAATGGCGCGACTTCAGTGGTCTTGGGCACGGCCTTCTTGTCGAGGGTGCCGCTGCCTTGCTGATTGTCCTGGGCGAGAAAGTCGGCCTTTTCGGGCTTCTTTTCGCTTTTGAACGTGGCGAGGGTGATTTCCAGGGTCTTGGTGATCTGCTTGGGTTCGGCAAAGGTGAAGCCCAGGCCGAGGATCAGCGCCAGGTGAATCAACGCCGCCAGAAACAGGGTAAATCCGAGCCGATCAGCCGGGCGCACGCCGCTGTGGGAGAGTTCGGGGGGCAGATCGGACGGGAGCGTCATGACAAGAAAACCAACATCGCGCGTTTCACAGGTGGCGCATGATAACGCAATGTTGGTTTGTGTCCGGCTGTTCTATGTCACTTGGCTTGTAGCTTGGCGGCAATCGCAGCCATCAGCATTTCGCCGATGTTCGTGCCAAATGCGTTGTCGATCTCGCGAATACAGGTCGGGCTGGTGACGTTGATTTCGGTGAGGTTCTCGCCGATTACGTCCAGGCCTACGAACAGCAAGCCTTTTTCGCGCAGGGTCGGGCCGACTTGGGCTGCAATCCAGCGATCCTTGTCCGTCAGCGGGCGGGCTTCACCCCGGC
>NZ_JACARK010001249.1:0-2310 GCF_013386655.1 Pseudomonas sp. K5002
CCTGATCCTGTTCACCTCGGCGGGCGTGTCCTTGCTGCTGGCGTGGGCCTCACGCGGCTTGTTGCGCCGCTCCCAGGCCTGGCGCCAAACCGCGCCCGGCCAATAATTCACCCATAAAGGAACTGCACCATGTTCAAGCCCCTGGCGTTAGCCGCTGCTGTGCTCACTGCGTTCAGCCTGAATGCCTTTGCCGCCAAGACCGAGTTGACCGTGTACACGGCCCTCGAAGCCGAGCAATTGAAGACCTACAAACAGGCCTTTGAAAAGGTTAACCCGGACATCGAGATCAAATGGGTGCGCGATTCCACCGGCATCATCACCGCCAAGCTGCTGGCCGAAAAAGCCCGCCCTCAGGCTGACGTGGTCTGGGGCCTGGCCGCTTCCAGCCTGGCGATTCTCGATCAGCAGGGCATGCTGCAAAACTACGCACCGGCAGATTTGAGCAAGATCGGTGCGAACTACCGCGATGCCGCCAACCCGCCGGCCTGGGTCGGCATGGACGTGTGGGCTGCGACCATTTGCTTCAACACCGTCGAAGCCGAAAAGCAGGGCCTGAGCAAGCCGGTGAGCTGGCAGGACCTGACCAAGCCTGAGTACAAGGGCAAGATCGTGATGCCCAACCCGGCCTCGTCCGGCACCGGTTTCCTGGATGTGAGCGCCTGGTTGCAGACCTTCGGCGAGAAGCAGGGCTGGCAGTACATGGACGACCTGCACCAGAACATCGGCCAGTACGTTCACTCCGGTTCCAAACCCTGCAAGCTGGCGGCCTCGGGTGAATTCCCGATCGGCATTTCCTTCGAATACCCGGCCGTTCAGCTGAAGCGCCAGGGCGCACCGCTGGACATCATCCTGCCGAAAGAAGGCCTGGGCTGGGATATCGAAGCCACTGCCGTGATCAAGGGCACTGCCCACGCAGACGCGGCACAGAAACTCGCCGACTTCTCCGCCAGCCCCGCGGCGATGGAGCTGTACAAGGAAAACTTCGCGGTACTGGCCCAGCCGGGTATCGCCAAGCCGCAGACCGAATTGCCGGCGGACTACGAGCAGCGGTTGATCAAGAATGACTTTGCCTGGGCGTCGAAAAACCGCGACAGCATCCTGACCGAATGGCGCAAGCGCTATGACGGCAAGTCGGAAAAACAATAACCACCGATCGTTCCCACGCTCTGCGTGGGAACGCGGCTCTGGACGCTCTGCGTCCGCTTTTGTAGTCGTGACGCGGAGCGTCACAGGATGCATTCCCACGCGGAGCGTGGGAACGAGAGGTCTTCATGACACAACTGCTGATCATCGGCGCCGGCATCCTCGGCCTTTCCCACGCATACGCGGCCGCCAAACGCGGCCTCAAGGTCAAGGTCTTCGAGCGCAGCGCCACGCCCCTGGGCGCCTCCGTGCGCAACTTCGGCCAGGCACTGGTCACCGGCCAGCCGCCGGGGCCCATGCTCGACCTGGCGCGGGAAAGCCGTGAGATCTGGGGTCAGTGGGCGCAACTCGCCGGCATCCAGCTCAAGCGCAACGGCTCCTATCTGTTCGCCCGCACCGAAGCCGAAGAGCACTTGCTTGAAGCCTTCTGCGCCGGTCGCGCGCAAGAACACGGTTATCGCGTCAAGTTGCTGCAAGGCGCCGCCCTGCACGAGCTGTACGGTGGCCAGTTCGCCCATCACCGCGCTGCGCTTCACGGCCTGGATGATCAACAACTGTATTCGCGCGAGGCTATCCCGGCGCTGATCAACTACCTCAGCCGCGAACTGAGCGTGGAGTTTCATTTCTCCACCCTGGTGCGCGACATCGAGCCCGGCCAGGTGCACACCACTGCCGGCTCCTTTCGCGGCGAGCAGATCATTGTCTGCTCCGGTCACGACTACCAGACGCTGCTGGCCGAGCAGATTGCCGAACTCAACCCGCAAATCTGCCGCCTGCAAATGCTGCGCGCCCGGCCAGTGGTGGAGTTGAACCTGCAACACGCGCTGCTGACCGGCCTCAGCTGCGTGCACTACGGCGCCTTCGCCGACTTGCCGGAAGCCGCGCCGGTACAGGCCGAAATTCTGCGGGATGTACCGCACCTGCATGAAAACGGTATTCACCTGCTGATCAGCCCGACACCCTATGGCGAACTGATCATCGGGGATTCCCACCATTACGGCAGCGATCCTTCACCGTTCAACGCCGAACAGGTGGACAACTGGATGATCGAACTGGCCGAACATACCCTGGGCTGCAAGATCCAGGTCGTGGAGCGCTGGCAGGGCGTCTATGGTTCCCGTGGGCCGGGGCCGTTCTCGTTCACGCGGGCGGCGCCGGGGGTGAGCG
>NZ_JACARK010001250.1:0-812 GCF_013386655.1 Pseudomonas sp. K5002
CAGGGCGGCGGCACTCAGCACACCCCCGGCCAGGGACATGCGCAACGCTTCGGGCAAGAACAGCGCGATCAGGAACGCATCGCTGCGCTCGCCCGCACCCCACGCCGCCACCAGCAACCACTCACGGGCAAACCCGAGGCACAGCCCCAGCAAGGTTGCCAGGGTCAACCAGAACGCCGATCCGAGCATGCCTAGGGCCCGACGCTATTGAACACAGGCTTGCGATGCGCCACGGTCTTGACCTTTGGCAGACGCGCCGGAAACAGCCGCCGCGCCTCCAGCACGTTGATCCCCACCATCAGCCAGAACAGCGCAATCATCACCAGGGCGAAGCTGAAGTAGTGGTCAAAAAAGCCGCTGACCAGCGCCGACAGAATCCCCGCCGTGCTGCCCAGCCAGATCGCATTGTCCTTGGTCAGGCGGATCGGGCCGATTTCCGGACGGGACTCGCGCCACCAGCGCCAGGTCACTGCGATAAACAGCAGCATGCTGATCACCCCGGTCTTGTAGACGAAATTCAGCCACAGGTTGGAAATTCCCAGCAGGTGCGTACCCGGCACCGGAGGGTCAACCTTGAAGCCAATGCCCAGCGGGTAACTGGCCACGGCCTGGGGGAACATGCGGTATTCGTCAAAGCGCACTTCCGTACTCGCGTTCTGCGCCGAAAAGATCGTCGCCAGGCGTTCCTGCAGCGGTGGATACGACACTACCAGCGCCGCCGCCAACGCCACGCCGATCATCAGCAAACGCCCGGTGTACGGCACCCGGCGCGACGCCATCCAGATCAGCACCAGCGCCAGGCTGACCATCGC
>NZ_JACARK010001251.1:0-1974 GCF_013386655.1 Pseudomonas sp. K5002
GCGCCTGCGCCAGGCCATCGCCCATTCGCTGGACTCCGCACAAATCGTCGCCGCCCTGACCGGTGGCCGTTCCCAGGCCAACAATTCGATGGTCGCCAGTGGCAGCCACTACCACCAGGCAATCGAGAACCAGGGCTTCGATTTCGACCCGGCCAAGACCGCCCAACTGCTGCGGGAAGCCGGCTATAAAGGCCAACCAATCAAACTGATCGTCAACAAGCGCTACGCCGCGATCTTCGACATGGGCGTGTTCGTGCAAGCCATGGCCAAGGCCAGCGGCATCAACCTGGAACTGGAAACCCTGGAGTGGGGCACTCAGCTGGAGCGCTACCAGACCGGCAACTACCAGATGATGGCGTTCCCGTATTCCGAACGCCTTGACCCGGCCCTGAGTTTCGACTCGATGACCGGCGACAAGGACAAGGAAGCGCGCAAGGTCTGGGACAACCCCCAGGCCCAGGAATGGCTGCGTGAAGCCCAGCGCGAAGGCGATATCAGCAAGCGCCAGGCGCTGTTCGACCAACTGCATCAGCAGATGCTCAAGGACGTGCCGATGATCCCGATGTACAACGGCAATGCCATCGCCGCCAGCCGTGATTACGTCAAAGGCCTGCGCACCTGGCCGGTGTCCAAGCCGCGCCTGTGGACCGTCAGCGTCCCTGCGACCGGGAGTAACTGAGGATGTTGCGTTTCATCTTTCAACGGCTGGCGATGTCGATCCCGACCTTGCTGCTGATCTCGCTGATGGTGTTCGCGATCATCCGCCTGGTGCCCGGTGATCCGGCGCTGCTGATGCTCGGCGACATGGCCGATGCCCACAGCCTGGAGGTCGCCCGTGCGTCCCTGGGCCTGGACCAGCCGCTGCCGCTGCAGTTTGTGATCTGGCTCAAGGCGGTGCTCAGCGGCGACCTCGGGCATTCCATCACCACCAATGAAGCGGTGTTGCCGCTGATCCTTGACCGCTTCCAGGTGAGTGCCGGGATCGTGCTGGTCTCGGTGTTGCTCGCGGCGTTGATTGCGGTACCGGCAGGCTTGCTCTCGGCGTGGAAACAGAACAGTTCCCTGGACTTTGGCGTGGTCTCCACCGCGACCCTGTTGCTGTCGATCCCGAGTTTCTGGCTGGGCCTGCTGTTGCTCTACGCGTTCGGCATCAAGCTCGGCTGGCTGCCGGTGGTGGGTTACGTGTCGTTCGGCCAATCGCCGTGGCAGGCCTTGAGTTTTATCGTGCTGCCGATTGTCACGCTGACGTTGGTGGAACTCGGCGCGATCACCCGCATGGCCCGGGCCAGTGCAATTGAAGTGCTGCGCCTGGAATACATCACCCATGCCCGTGCCAAGGGTTTGTCGGAGCGGGCGGTGTTGTGGCGCCATGCGCTGCGCAACTCGTTTGCACCGACCCTGACCCTGATCGGCCTGATCCTCGGCAACCTGCTCAGCGGCATCGCGGTGCTCGAAACCGTGTTCACCCTGCCAGGTATCGGCCGGCTGATGGTCGACGCCATCTACGCCCGGGACTACCCCGTGCTGCAAGGCTGCCTGCTGCTGGTGACCTTTGTTTATGTGCTGGTCAACCTGTTGGTGGACCTGCTGTACCCGCTCTTCGACCCCAGGGTTAAGTTATGAATAAGCCTCTACCTGCCGCACCCGAGGTGCTGTTGCCGGCACCGGCGCGTGCCCCCAGGGCCTGGCGTATGCCGCCGCTGAACGCGCTGATCGGCGCGCTGCTGCTGGCCTTGTTGTTGATCATGGCCTTGCTGGGCCTGGTCTGGACGCCCCATGACCCGTTGGCCTTGAACCTGCTGGCGCGCTTGCAGGCGCCCACCGCCGCGCACTGGCTGGGCACTGACGAGTACGGTCGCGACGTGCTGAGCCGGCTGATGATCGGCGCGCACACCAGCCTGTGGGTGAGTGTGTTGACGGTGACGCTGGCGATCACCGCCGGCACGGTACTGGGCCTGCTGGCCGGGTTCCTGC
>NZ_JACARK010001252.1:0-1461 GCF_013386655.1 Pseudomonas sp. K5002
CCCGGCATATCGAACTGGGCACCGGGGTGATCGTGCTGCCTTTCGAAGACCCGATCCGCCTGGCGGAAGACGCCAGTGTGCTCGATGCCCTCAGCGGCGGCCGGGTGCAATTGGGCCTGGGCAGCGGCGGCGCCAACCTCGACAATTTCAGCGCGTTTGGCCGTGATGCCGTGCAACGCCAGGTCGATTTCAGCGAACACCAGCAGCAGGTCCAGCAGTTACTCGACGGCGAGGCATTGATGCCCCACAGCGCGCTGACCCTGCAACCGCCAGCAACCGGCTTGAGCAGCCGTTTGTGGCACTCCCACGGCAGCCTCGAAGGCGCGGCATACACCGCCAGCCAGGGCAACGGCTTGCTGCTGGGCACCGCCACCCACGATCCGCTGACGGTGCAAAAAACCCTGGCCGATGCCTACTTGAATGCCTGGACCCGCATCGATCGCCCACCGAGAATCGGCGTGGTGCGGGCAATTTTCCCGGCAGCGGATCGCGCCAGTGCCCAAGCGGAACTGGCGGTGGATATCGAGCGCCACATCCCGCGCCTGCAACGCGAAGGCCTGATTGATCAAGCCGTGGACCTGCAGGAGCACCTGCGCCTGATGAACGTGCACCACGGCCATCCCGACGAAGTGATCGCCAGCCTGCAACAGGACCCGTCCCTGCTGCCCTATGCTGACTACGTGATCGCCGTGGTCCAGGCCGAAAGCTCGACCCAGGCGCAGATCCTCAAGCGCCTGGAAATCATCGCCCGGGACATCGCCCCGGCCCTCGGATGGCGAGGACGAGAGTAGGATGATCAAACGCCCTGAAAGCGTCAGCTCCCGTAGCAGCTGTCGAGTGAAACGAGGCTGCGTAGCGGTGTGTCAGATACACCGCGAACGCAGCCTCGCCGGGGCTCGACAGCTGCTACGACGACGCGTGATGCTGATGCCAAACTATGGAGCCCGTGTATGCCCCTTGAATTCAGTTGGTTGATGCCCCTCTGTACCCCCGACTGGGCGGCGCGGCCGGGGCAGTGGATCCAGCTTGCCCAGGCGGTGGAATACGCCGGCATCGACGGCCTGTGGATCCCCGGCGGCGCGCTGTGTGCCGACAGCCTCGGGGTGGCGGCGGCGTTGTGCGCCCACACCCGACGGGTGCAATTGTCGGTGAGCGTACCGCCGGAAGTCATGCTGCCGGCGGCCCTGGCCACCACCCTGCAAAGCCTGCAATCGATCAGCAGCCACCGGGTGCGCCTGCACTTGCCCGACGGCGAACAAGGCAGCCTGCGCAGTGCGTTTGGCGAATGGCTGAACCGCGACCAGCGCAGCGAACGCATCGGCGAATACCTGGAGATTCTCCAACAACTGCTGGCACCGAATGACGGCGGCCTGGATTATCAAGGCCGCTATTTCCAACTGGAAAACGCCGGCGTCGCCCGCCGCGAACTGCCCGCGCCGCCACTGGTGCTGGACGACAGCC
>NZ_JACARK010001253.1:0-1425 GCF_013386655.1 Pseudomonas sp. K5002
CATCGTGGCAGCGAGTGTGGTGGCGCCCGACAAACGCGCGGGGGCCGTCGCCGCGATGTTCCTCGGGCTGACCCTGGCGACCATCGGTGGCGTGCCCCTGGCAACCTGGTTCGGCGAGAACTTCGGCTGGCGTACGGCGTTCTGGGGCATCAGCGGGCTCGGGGCGTTCGTGATGGTGGCCCTGTGGTGGGCGCTACCGAATACGCCCGCTCCAAAAGGGGCAAGCCTGATGGCCGAAATCCGCGTACTGGGCCGCGGGCCGGTACTGGCAGCGCTGGCGTTGACCGTGGTGGGGTCCAGCGCCATGTTCACGGTGTTTACCTATATCGCGCCGATTCTGCGGGATGTCACCCACGCCTCGACCAACTTCGTCACCGCAATGCTCGTGCTGTTCGGGATCGGCCTGACCCTCGGCAACGTCTGGGGCGGCAGGTCTGCGGACCGTTCGGTGGACCGCACCCTGATAACGTCGCTCGTGGTCCTGATTGCCGTGCTGCTGGCCTTCTCTGTGCTCATGCAATGGCCGCTGCCCGCCGCCTTGTCGATCCTGCTGTGGGGCGCCGCCAGCTTTGCGCTGGTACCTCCCTTGCAGATGCGCGTGATGGAAGCCGCCAAGGATGCACCCAACCTGGCCTCGGCGATGAACATCGGTGCGTTCAACTTCGGTAACGCCATTGGCGCGGCGCTGGGGGGAGCAGTGATCAACGCAGGGCTGGGCTACCCGGCCATTTCACTGGCTGGCGCGATCATGGCGGCCCTGGGTTTGCTGATGGTGCTGGGCCTCGGCTGGCGTTCGCGGCGCACAGGTTTACGTATCTGCCAGGAACCGGCGCAGGCATAAGGACAGCCGCGCTCAAACGGCCCCCCTGCACCCTCCCCTCTGAAAAGCCCCGAATCCCGGGGCTTTTTTGCGTCTGCCTGCCCGCCATCCATCGCTGCAAAAAATTTCAACTAGTGACTTTCATTATGAAATCCACTGTGCAATATTACTTGCGTAATATTTAGCAACAGATCCCGGAGTCCCTCATGAAGAAAGCCAGCTTCCAACCCATGTCCTGCCCGGTCGCCCGTGCCCTGGAGCACATCGGTGATGGTTGGAGCCTGTTGATCCTGCGTGATGCGTTCTACGGGCTGCGCCGTTTCGACGAGTTCCTGCAGAGCCTCGGGATCGCCTCGAACACCCTGACCCGCCGCCTGAATGCGTTGGTGGCCGGCGGCTTGCTGGAACGGCGCCCGTACCAGGACAACCCGCCGCGCCATGAGTACCACCTCACCGAAGCGGGCCGGGACTTGCGCCAGGTCATTCTCACGCTGATGGCCTGGGGCGCGCGGCATGCCGAGGGCTCGACCAAGGTGTTTCTCGCCGATGAGGCCACCGGGCGCCCGGTGGTGCTGGCGTTGATGGATGCCAACACCGGCAACCCC
>NZ_JACARK010000127.1:0-412 GCF_013386655.1 Pseudomonas sp. K5002
ACGGTGCGCCCGTCCAGCAACCCGGCGCGGGCGAGCATGAAGGCACCGTTGCAGATGGAGCCGAAGCGCCGGGCTCGCGCACTGGCGTCACGCAGCCATTGATTGAACACCGGGCCGAAATCCTCGAAGGGCAGCTGCGGCCCGCCGGCCATCAACAGCAAGTCGTAAGGCTCGAGGGCCTCGCTGAAATGCCGGTGTGCCTGCAACGACAAGCCGTTGGAACAGGCCATGTTGCCGTGCCCCAGGCCAATCACCTCCAGCTGGTAATGCGCCTCGGGCGGCAGAAAACGGTTGGCCTCGCAGAACACATCCAGGGGCCCGGTCACGTCCAGTGACTGGACGCCGGGGAAGATCAGGATGGCGACGGTTTTGCCCATGGATAGAAACACCTTTTTCCAACTGAATAAATGCA
>NZ_JACARK010000127.1:419-14317 GCF_013386655.1 Pseudomonas sp. K5002
GCTTGCCTGCGATACAGGCGACGCGGTCCATCAGGTATACCGAGGTGATGCTATCGCAGGCAAGCCAGCTCCTACATTTGATCGCGCATAGCCTTGGCGCGATATCGCGGCACATTGGCCGGGATCGCATCCTCGCCGCGATGGCCCCTTCGCGGGCGCGCGACCAGACTGGACTCATCGGCGCCAACCCCGGCGCTTTCTTGAGGAGAACGACCATGAGCACCACCATCGCCGGCATCAAGATCCCGGACAGCGCCCTGGCCAAGGCCACCACCGAATACATCCGCGACATCGAATCCGACCTGCTCTACCACCACTCCCGCCGGGTGTTCCTGTTCGGCGCATTGAGCGGCGAGCGCCAGCAGTTGGCCTATAACCCGGAGTTGCTGTACGTCGGCGCGATGTTCCACGACCTGGGCCTGGTGGAAGGTCACCGCAGTGACGACGAACGCTTTGAAGTGGACGGCGCCAACGCGGCGGCGGACTTTCTCAAGCCTTACGGGTTGAGCGATGACGACATCGAACAGGTGTGGTTGTCCATCGCCCTGCACACCACACCGGGGGTGCCCAAGCACTTGCGTCCAACCGTGGCGTTGGTGACGGCGGGCGTGGAAATGGACGTGCTGGGAATGGAGTACGCGGCGTTTACCAGCGTGCAGCGCGAAGCGGTGGTGCATGCACATCCACGGGGTGAAGGGTTCAAGGAGTGCATCATCTGCGCGTTTGCCGACGGCCTGCGCCATCGCCCGCAGACCACGTTTGGCAACGTGAAGACCGATGTGCTGGTGGATCAGGAGCCGGGGTTCAAGCCGATGAATTTCGTCGAGGTGATTCGCAAGTCGCCTTGGACTGCTTAACCCGAATTGGAATGCAATCAAAATGTGGGAGCGGGCTTGCTCGCGAAGGCAGTGGATCAGTCAATACATCCGGTGACTGACACTGCGCTTTCGCGAGCAAGCCCGCTCCCACATTTTTGATCCGGTTTCTTCAGGGCTACCTGATTAGACCGGTGCTGGAGCCCGACGCGAATCCGCCGGCTTCTCCCAACCATCCGCAGCCGCTTCTTCAATCGCCTGCTGGATCGCTTTCTTGCGGTGCTCTTCGGCACGGCGGCTGAAGAACCACACCAGGAACGTCACGATCGACACCGCCAACAGAATCAGGCTGGCCACGGCGTTGATCTCGGGTTTAACCCCCAGGCGCACCGCCGAGAATACTTCCATCGGCAACGTGGTCGAACCCGGCCCCGACACGAAGCTGGCCAACACCAGGTCATCCAGCGACAGCGCGAACGACATCATGCCGCCCGCCGCCAGCGACGGCGCGATCATCGGGATGGTGATCAGGAAGAACACCTTCCACGGCCGCGCACCCAGGTCCATGGCTGCCTCTTCAATCGACAGGTCCAGCTCACGCAAGCGCGCCGACACCACCACCGCCACATACGCCGAACAGAACGTGGTGTGGGCGATCCAGATGGTCACCAGGCCACGTTCCTGCGGCCAGCCGATCATCTGCGCCATGGCCACGAACAGCAGCAACAGCGACAGGCCGGTGATCACTTCCGGCATCACCAGCGGCGCCGTCACCAGGCCGCCGAACAGCGTGCGGCCCTTGAACTGGCTGATGCGCGTCAGCACGAACGCCGCCAATGTACCGAGTGCCACCGCCGCAATCGCGGTGTAGCAGGCGATTTCCAGGGAGCGACCGACCGAGCCCATCAACTGGGTGTTGTCCAACAGGCCGACGTACCACTTGATCGACCAACCGCCCCACACCGTCACCAGTTTGGATTCGTTGAACGAGTAGATCACCAGGATCAGCATCGGCAGGTAGATGAACAGCAACCCCGCCACCAGCATGAAGCTTGAGAAACTGACGCGCTTCATATCTTGCCCTCCATCTCTTTGGCTTGGCTGCGGTTGAACAGGATGATCGGCACGATCAGGATCGCCAGCATCACCACCGCCAGGGCAGACGCCACCGGCCAGTCACGGTTGTTGAAGAATTCTTGCCACAACACTTTACCGATCATCAGGGTTTCCGGACCGCCCAGCAGTTCCGGGATCACGAACTCGCCCACCACCGGGATAAACACCAGCATGCAGCCGGCGATGATGCCGTTCTTGGACAGCGGCACGGTGATTTTCCAGAAGCTGTTGAAGGTGCTCGAACCCAGGTCCGACGCGGCTTCCAGCAGGCTCTGGTCGTGCTTCACCAGGTTGGCGTACAGCGGCAGGATCATGAACGGCAGGTACGAATAGACCACGCCGATATACACCGCGATGTTGGTGTTGAGAATCTGCAGCGGTTCGTTGATCAACCCGATGGACATCAGGAAGCCGTTGAGCAACCCGTTGTTGCTGAGGATGCCCATCCACGCATAGACCCGGATCAGGATCGCAGTCCAGGTCGGCATCATGATCAGCAGCACCAGCACGGTCTGGATTTCCTTGCGTGCGCTGGCAATGGCGTAGGCCATCGGGTAGCCGATCAGCAGGCAGAGGATGGTGCTGAAAAACGCCATCTTCAGCGAGCCCAGGTACGCCGCGATGTACAACTCGTCATCGCCCAGCATCCCGTAGTTGGCCAGGTTCAGCACCAACTGCAGTTTCTGTTCAACGAAGGTGTAGATCTCGGTGTAAGGCGGGATCGCTACGTCGGCTTCGGCAAAGCTGATCTTCAAGACGATGAAGAACGGCAGCATGAAGAACAGGAACAACCAGAGGAAAGGGATCCCGATGACCACATGCCGGCCACCGGGGGTTATTCGTTGCAGCTGGCGTTTGAACTTCTTCATGTTCATGAGCGAAGTACCACGCCGCTGTCGTCTTCCCACCACACGTACACCTGGTCGCCCCAGGTAGGGCGCTGGCCACGGCGTTCGGCGTTGGCCACGAAGGATTGCACCAGCTTGCCGCTCGGCAATTCGACGTAGAACACCGAATGGCCGCCGAGGTAGGCGATGTCGTGCACCTTGCCGCTGGACCAGTTGTGCTCGCAGGTCGGCATTTCGGTGGTCACCAGCAGCTTTTCAGGGCGGATGGCGTAGGTCACCGACTTGTCTTCCACCGAAGTGGCGATGCCGTAGCCGACGTAGATATCGCGGTCCAGGTCCGGGCACTTGAGTACCGCGTGGCCTTCGGCGTCGTCCACCACCTGGGTGTCGAAGATGTTGACGTTGCCGATGAACTCGCACACCAGGCGGCTGGTCGGCGTTTCATAGATGTCGATCGGGCTGCCGATCTGGGCGATCCAGCCCAGGTGCATGATCGCGATGCGCTCGGCCATGGTCATGGCCTCTTCCTGGTCGTGGGTCACCATCACGCAGGTCACGCCCACGCGCTCGATGATCTCCACCAGCTCCAGTTGCATCTGCGAACGCAGCTTCTTGTCGAGTGCGCCCATCGGCTCATCGAGCAGCAGCAGTTTCGGACGCTTGGCCAGGGAACGCGCCAGCGCCACCCGCTGACGCTGGCCGCCGGACAGCTGGTGCGGCTTGCGCTTGGCGTACTGGCTCATCTGCACCAGCTTGAGCATCTCGGCCACGCGGGCGTCGACCTCGGCCTTGGGGATCTTGTCCTGCTGCAGGCCAAACGCGATGTTCTGGGCCACGGTCATGTGGGGGAACAAGGCGTAGGACTGGAACATCATGTTGATCGGCCGCTCGTACGGCGGCATGTCGGTGATGTCCACACCGTCGAGGTAAATGCGTCCTTCCGTTGGGCGCTCGAAGCCTGCGAGCATGCGCAGCAAGGTGGATTTGCCCGAACCCGATCCGCCGAGCAAGGCGAAGATTTCGCCTTTCTTGATTTCCAGGGACACATCGTCCACCGCAATCGTCTCGTCGAACTTCTTCGTGACCCGGTCGATTTTGACCAGCACCTTTTTCGGTGTCTGGTCGCCCTCGAGGGCTTTCTTATAGGCGCCGGAGGCAACTGCCATTTACGAAACTCCCAGAATAAAAAGAGTGCAGCTCGCCCAATACGGGCCAGCCTTGGATAGTTTGAGCGTTAAGCCTTACTTGCCCGTCTTGACCTTGGTCCAGCTACGGGTCATCAAACGTTGCACTTTCGGGGGTAGCTCGAAGTTGACAAAAGTCCGGTCGAGAACCGCCTGCGGTGGGTAAACCGCTTCGTCGGTGCGTATCGATTGCTCCATCAGTTTGTCCGCCCCTGGGTTAGGGTTGGCGTAACCGACGTAATCACTGACCTGAGCGATCACTTCAGGTTTCAGCAAATAGTTGATGAAGGCGAGGGCCTCTTTGACGTTGGTGGCATCCTTGGGGATGGCCAGCACGTCGAACCACAGGTTGCCGCCTTCTTTCGGAATCACGTAGGCGATGTTCACGCCTTTGCCCGCCTCGGCCGCACGAGCCTTGGCCTGGAACACATCACCGGAGAAGCCGGCCGCCACGCAGATGTTGCCGTTGGCCAGGTCCGAGATGTATTTGGAAGAATGGAAGTAGGTCACGTAGGGACGCACTTTCAGGAGTTTCTCTTCAGCCTTCTTGTAGTCTTCAGGGTTGGTGCTGTTGGGGTTGAGGCCCATGTAGTTGAGGACCGCCGGCAGCATTTCATCCGCCGAGTCCATGAACGACACACCGCACGTGGCCAGCTTCTTCATGTTTTCCGGCTCGAACAGCACGGCCCAGGAGTCGATCTTGTCGACGCCCAGCACTTCCTTGACCTTGTCGACGTTGTAGCCAATGCCGTTGGTGCCCCACAGATACGGCACGGCGTACTGGTTGCCCGGGTCGTTCTTTTCCAGGCGCTTGAGCAGCGCCGGGTCGAGGTTGGCGTAGTGGGTCAGTTGCGACTTGTCGAGCTTCTGGAACGCGCCGGCCTTGATCTGCTTGCCGAGGAAGTGGTTCGACGGCACGACCACGTCATACCCGGTACGCCCGGCGAGCAACTTGCCTTCCAGGGTTTCGTTGGAATCAAACACGTCGTAGACCGGCTTGATGCCGGTGGCCTTTTCAAAGTTGGCCAGGGTGTCCGGGCCGATGTAGTCCGACCAGTTATAAATATGCACAGTCGGCGCGGCCTGCACGCTGACAGCCAGCGTGATACCTGCACCCACCAGCAAGGCTTTGCGAAATAAAGAAATTGGCAAGTGGAGGTCCTCTTAAATAGTTGGGCCCGAAGTTGTTGCCCGGCAACAAAACCGGCGCGCAACTTACCCTCGATAAACCGATCCGGCAAAACTTTCTGTCATTTAATTGTTTCGCTAACCACCGCGCGCATCGCGGCAGTTAGCAAAACAGGTATCAAAGCGGCTTTACTTGCCCGATTTGATTTTGGTCCAGCTGCGGGTCATTTCCCGCTGAGTAGCAGCCGGCAAGTCAGCAATGGCATACAGCTTGGCTTGCACGTCCGCTGGCGGATAAATGCCTGGGTCGCTGGTGATGTCTTTGTCGACCAACGCGGTAGCTTTCTCGTTACCGTTCGGGAAACGTACGCTGTTGGTAATGCCCGCCATGACTTCCGGCTTCAGCAGGTAGTTCATGAACTTGTAGGCAGCGTCGACGTTCTCGGCATCTTTAGGGATAGCGACCATGTCATAGAAGCTGCCGGCACCTTCTTTCGGAATGTCATAGGCAACCTTGACCTTGCCACCGGCTTCAGCCGCGCGGGACTTGGCCTGTTGCACGTCACCCGAATAACCCACGGCTACGCAGATGTTGCCGTTGGCCAGGTCGGAGATGTACTTGGACGAGTGGAAGTAGCCGATCGAAGGACGCAGCTTGAGGAACAGGGCCTCGGCTTGCTTGAGGTCTTCCTTCTTCTGGGTGTCGGTCGGCAGGCCCAGGTAATGCAGTGCCACTGGCAGCATTTCGGTTGGCGAATCGAGGAAGCTCACACCGCAGCCTTTGAGCTTGGCGAGGTTTTCCGGCTTGAGGATGGTGTCCCACGAGTCGATCTTGTCGATGCCCAGTGCGGCCTTGACCTTCTCCGGGTTGTAGCCGATGCCGATCGAGCCCCACATGTACGGGAAGGCGTGCTTGTTGTCCGGGTCGCTGATGGACACGGCTTTAAGCAGGGACTTGTTCAGGTTGTCGTAGTTCGACAGCTTGGACTTGTCCAGTTCCTGGTAAACACCGGCCTTGATCTGCTTGGCGAGGAAGTTGTTCGACGGCACGACAATGTCGTAGCCGGACTTGCCTGCCAACAACTTGGCTTCCAGGGTTTCGTTGGAGTCGAACACGTCATAGACCACCTTGATCCCGGACTCTTTTTCAAAGTTCGCGATGGTGTCCGGTGCGATGTAGTCGGACCAGTTATAAACGTGCAGCACTTTATCGTCGGCGTGTGCCGCGCCTGCCATGGCCCCCATCAGGGACAAGGCCAGGAGGGTCTTGCCAGCGTTCTTCAAACCTAATGCCTTCATTCGGTCATGCTCCAATTTTTTCTTTTTTGGGCCACGTTCGTTCTTTAATTACAACGTGTTTCGCAGCCCGTCTAAGGGCGACAAAACAGGGCGACAGTCTGGCAAGTTCAGGGGCCGGCTTTCAACCAATGCCCCGCTTTTCTAACACCCCAGAAGCAGCGCCCGACAGGCGCTGCGTTCTGAGCCTAGCATTTAGCCCTGCAATGCCGCCAAAGTCAGGTCCAGGCAGTGCCGCGCCTTGGTCACCAACTCGTCTATCTCGGCCTTGCTGATCACCAACGGTGGCGAAATGATCATGGTGTCGCCCACGGCGCGCATGATCAGGCCATTCTCGAAGCAGAACGTGCGGCAGATCATGCCAACACCACGGCCTTCATAACGCTTGCGCGTTGCCTTGTCCTGAACCAGTTCGATGGCACCGAGCATGCCCACACCGCGAACTTCACCCACCAGCGGGTGATCAGCCAGTTCCCTCAAACGCTTTTGCAAATAGGGTGCCGTTTCGTCGTGCACGTGCTTAACAATTTGTTCATCGCGCATGATGCGGATGTTTTCCAGGGCTACCGCTGCCGCCACCGGGTGACCGGAATAGGTGAAGCCGTGGTTGAAATCACCGCCTTCGTTCAGCACGGCGACCACTTCGTCGCGCACGATCAGGCCACCCATCGGGATGTAGCCGGAGGTCAGGCCCTTGGCGATGGTCATCATGTCGGGCTTGAGGCCGTAGAAATCGCTACCGAACCACTCACCGGTGCGGCCAAACCCACAGATCACTTCGTCAGCCACGAACAGAATGTCGTACTTGGCGAGGATTTCCTTGATGCGCGGCCAGTAGCTGTCTGGCGGCACGATCACCCCACCGGCACCCTGGATCGGCTCGGCAATAAAGGCACCGACGTTGTCCACGCCCAGTTCCAGGATCTTCTCTTCCAGCTGGTTGGCCGCCCACACGCCGAATTCTTCCGGGCTCATGTCGCCGCCTTCGCCGAACCAGTAAGGCTGGGCGATGTGGACGATGCCCGGGATCGGCAAGTCGCCTTGTTCATGCATATAAGTCATGCCGCCCAGGCTGGCGCCGGCCACGGTTGAACCGTGGTAGCCATTCTTGCGGCTGATGATGGTTTTCTTGTTCGGCTGGCCTTTGATCGCCCAGTAGTGGCGGACCATACGCAGCATGGTGTCGTTGCCTTCGGAGCCGGAGCCGGTGAAGAACACGTGGTTCATGCCTTGTGGGGCGATATCGGAGATGGCTTTGGCCAGTTCCAGCACCGGCGGGTGGGCGGTCTGGAAGAACAGGTTGTAGTAAGGCAGTTCTTTCATCTGCTTGGCGGCCGCATCAGCCAGTTCATCGCGACCGTAACCGATCGCCACGCACCACAGGCCGGCCATGCCGTCGAGAATCTTGTTGCCTTCGCTGTCCCACAGGTAAACGCCGTGGGCTTTGGTGATGATCCGTGGGCCTTTCTCTTTCAATTGCTTGAAGTCGCTGAACGGCGCCAGGTGGTGATCGCTGCTCAAGGCTTGCCATTCACGGGTTTGCGGGTTGTTGCTGGACATACCAATCTCCTAGATGTTTCAGGTGAGGACGCGCCGTTTGAAGGGCGCGCCCGGCGCATCAGACGGCGAAGAGCAGGAATTCCCGCTCCCACGAACTGATCACGCGCTTGAAGTTTTCATGCTCGGCCCGCTTGACCGCGACGTAGCCTGTGATGAATTTGTGACCCAGGTATTTCTCGATGGTCTTGCTGTTTTCCATGCGTTCCAGGGCGTCTTCGATGGTCAGCGGCAGGCGCAGGTTGCGGCGCTCGTAACCACGGCCCACCACCGGTGCGCTTGGGCTGATGCCTTCGACCATGCCGATGTAGCCACACAGCAAGCTGGCGGCAATCGCCAGGTACGGGTTGGCGTCGGCACCGGGCAGGCGGTTTTCCACCCGACGGTTTTGTGGGCCGGCGTCCGGAACCCGCAGGCCAACGGTGCGGTTCTCTTCGCCCCACTCCACGTTGACCGGCGCCGAGGTGTCGGGCAGGAAGCGGCGGAACGAGTTGACGTTAGGGGCGAACAGCGGCAACAGCTCGGGGATGAATTTCTGCAGGCCGCCGATGTGGTGCAGGAACAGCTCGCTCTTGGTCCCGTCTTCATTGGAGAACACGTTCTTGCCGGTGGCGATATCGATGATGCTCTGGTGCAGGTGCATTGCACTGCCGGGCTCGCCGGTCATGGGCTTGGCCATGAAGGTGGCCGCCACGTCGTGCTTGAGCGCCGCTTCGCGCATGGTGCGCTTGAACACCAGGATCTGGTCGGCCAGGGACAGTGCGTCGCCGTGACGGAAGTTGATTTCCATCTGCGCCGTGCCGTCTTCGTGGATCAACGTGTCGAGGTCCAGTTCCTGCAATTCGCACCAGTCGTAGACGTCTTCGAACAACGGGTCGAATTCGTTGGCCGCTTCTATAGAGAAGGACTGGCGGCCAGTCTCCGGGCGACCGGAGCGGCCAATCGGCGGTTGCAGCGGGAAGTCCGGGTCTTCGCAGCGTTTGGTCAGGTAGAACTCCATCTCCGGCGCCACGATGGGCTGCCAGCCCTTGTCGGCATAGAGCTTGAGGACTTTCTTGAGCACGTTGCGCGGCGACAGCTCGATCGGGTTGCCTTGCTTGTCGTAGGTGTCGTGGATCACCTGGGCCGTAGGCTCTATGGCCCAGGGCACGAGGTACACCGCGTTCTCGTCCGGGCGGCAGATCATGTCGATGTCGGCCGGGTCGAGCAATTCGTAATAGATGTCGTCTTCGACATAGTCGCCGGTCACGGTCTGTAACAGAACGCTTTCGGGCAGGCGCATGCCTTTTTCGGCGATGAACTTGTTGGTCGGCGAGATCTTGCCCCGGGTGATGCCGGTGAGGTCGCCAATCATGCATTCGACTTCTGTGATCTTGTGGTCTTTCAACCAATCGGTGAGCTGGTCGAGGTTGTTACTCATAAATGCCTCTGGGCTGTGTTTCCTGACATCCATTAAAGGTCAGGCGTAAGTTGACGCAGCATCCGCGTCGCGTTGCATCACCCGCTTTCGACAGGCATTGCCAAATGCCTGGAAGATTGCGAGGTAGTGCGGGTTAGAGCTTACCTGCCATTCGGGGTGCCATTGCACTCCTAAAGCAAAAGCCTTGCCCGCGGGCACTGAAAAGCCTTCGATCAGGCCATCCGGCGCGGTGGCCTCGACCTGGAAACCGGCCGCCAGGCGATCAATGCCCTGTGAATGAATCGAGTTGACCTGGATCGTCGACGGCAAGCCCAGGCTTGCCAATACCCCATTCGGGGAGATGGTTACCGGATGTGCCGGGCCGTACTGGATGTCCAGCGGCTGGGTGTCGTCTTCGCGGTGATCCATCATGCCCGGCACTTCATGAACCTTCTGGTGCAGGCTGCCGCCAAACGCCACGTTCATTTCCTGGAAGCCACGGCAAATCCCCAGTACCGGAACGCCGGCCGCTATGGCTGCACGCAGCAGCGGCAGGGTGGTTTGGTCCCGTGCAGAATCATGAGCAGTCCCGGGCGCGCTGGCCGGACCGTCGTAGTGAAAGGGTTCGATATTGGAAGGTGAGCCGGTAAATAGAATGCCGTCCAGACCGTCAAGAATATTGGCCGGGTCGAGCAGATCCGCCAGGGACGGAATAATCAACGGCAAGCCCTTGGCAGCGGTGGCCACTGCACGGACGTATTTGTCGCCACTGATGTGATAAGCATGCAGACCGACCTGTTTGGAGCAGGCGGTGACGCCGATTAACGGCAGGCGAGACATGAAGCACCCCGGTATTATTGCTGTTATGGGTTTGAATCGAGCTTAGCCTTGTTCATTTTTTTACACAACACCCCCGTAAAAAATACAACACGGCCCGCTCAAACGTGCTGGTTCCAAGAGCCCCAATCCCAAAAAATTGCCCCAAAAAGCCCCAAAAAAGCCCTCACGGCGCTTTTTTAGGGCAAAAAAGGCCTCGCTTGACTTCGGCATGCCGTTCGGGTTGACTGAAACCCGAAGAGATCAATGATTGATATTTTTAACAACAAAGGTGTTGCATCATGTCGGTACCCCCGCGTGCCGTTCAGCTTAACGAAGCGAACGCGTTCCTTAAGGATCATCCTGAGGTTCTGTACGTAGACCTTCTAATTGCGGATATGAATGGTGTGGTGCGCGGCAAGCGCATCGAACGCACCAGCCTCCACAAGGTTTACGAGAAGGGCATTAACCTGCCTGCCTCTCTATTTGCCCTGGATATCAACGGCTCAACGGTGGAAAGCACCGGCCTGGGTCTGGACATCGGTGATGCTGACCGAATCTGTTATCCAATCCCCGACACCCTGTGCAATGAACCCTGGCAAAAGCGCCCAACCGCGCAACTGCTGATGACCATGCACGAACTCGAAGGTGAACCTTTCTTCGCCGATCCTCGCGAAGTACTCCGCCAAGTTGTAAGCAAATTTGACGACCTCGGTCTGACCATCTGCGCCGCATTCGAGCTGGAGTTCTACCTGATTGACCAGGAGAACGTGAATGGCCGGCCACAACCGCCCCGCTCGCCGATCTCCGGCAAACGCCCGCACTCGACACAGGTCTACCTGATCGACGACCTCGACGAATACGTCGACTGCCTCCAGGACATTCTGGAAGGTGCAAAAGAGCAAGGCATCCCTGCCGACGCCATCGTCAAGGAAAGTGCCCCGGCGCAGTTCGAAGTGAACCTGCACCACGTTGCCGACCCTATAAAGGCCTGCGACTACGCGGTACTGCTCAAGCGCTTGATCAAGAACATCGCCTACGACCATGAGATGGACACCACCTTCATGGCCAAGCCTTACCCGGGCCAGGCAGGCAACGGCCTACACGTGCACATTTCGATCCTGGACAAGGACGGCAAGAACATCTTTGCCAGCGAGGATCCCGAGCAGAACGCCGCATTGCGTCACGCGATCGGCGGTGTGCTGGAGACCCTACCCGCCCAAATGGCGTTCCTGTGCCCTAACGTCAACTCCTACCGTCGTTTCGGCGCACAGTTCTACGTGCCGAACTCGCCGTGCTGGGGCCTGGATAACCGCACCGTGGCGATTCGCGTACCGACCGGCTCGTCCGACGCCGTACGTATCGAACACCGTGTGGCCGGGGCTGATGCCAACCCATACCTGCTGATGGCTTCGGTATTGGCGGGCGTGCATCACGGCCTGACCAACAAGATCGAGCCTGGCGCACCGGTGGAAGGCAACAGCTACGAGCAGAACGAACAGAGCCTGCCGAACAACCTGCGTGATGCCCTGCGCGAGTTGGACGACAGCGAGGTGATGGCCAAGTACATCGATCCTAAATACATCGATATCTTCGTCGCCTGTAAGGAAAGTGAGCTGGAGGAGTTCGAACACTCCATCTCCGACCTTGAGTACAACTGGTACCTGCATACCGTGTAAGCGGTTGCCGGGTTAAAAAAAACGCCGCAGGCTTTTGGCCTACGGCGTTTTTTTATGGCTGTGGTGGCGAGGGTGCTTGCTCCCGCCGGGCTGCGAAGCGGCCCCAATAAGAACACCGGGTTCTTTCAGGCGGAACCGAGGTGCAGGTCTTGGGCCTGCTGCGCAGTCCAGCGGGAGCAAGCTCCCTCGCCACAGGGTATGGATCATCCAGTGGCTCTGCGTACAATGCCCGCTGCCCTGTAGGAGACTTCAATGAATCGCCCTGCCACTCCTCGCAAACCCCGCGCCCGCAGCCAGGCCCGGATCGACGCGATCCTCGATGCCGCCCGCACCTTGCTGGCCGCCGAAGGCGTGGCCAGCCTGTCGATCTACAGCGTGGCCGAGCGGGCGCAGATTCCACCGTCATCGGTGTATCACTTCTTCGCCAGCGTGCCGGCGTTGCTGGAGGCGCTGACCGCTGACGTTCATGCGGCCTTTCGCGCGGCCATTCAGGCGCCCATCGATCATGATTCACTCAAGCACTGGCGCGACCTGTCCAGCGTGGTGGAGCAGCGCATGCTCAGCATCTACAGCAACGACGCCGCCGCCCGCCAATTGATCCTGGCCCAGCACGGGTTGACCGAAGTGACACAGGCCGACCGCCAGCACGACCTGGAGCTGGGAAACCTGATGTTTGAGGTGTTCAACCGGCACTTTGAGGTGCCGAGCCTGCCCGCCGATGTCGACGTGTTTGCCCTGGCCCTGGAACTGAGCGACCGCGTCTACGCGCGCTCGGTGCATCAGCATGGGCAAATCACCCCGCGCATGGCCGAGGAAGGCATGCGGGTGTTTGATGCGTATGTGGGGCTTTATCTGCCGGCGTTCTTGCCCAAGCGGGTGGCTGCGCTCTGATTTTTTGTTGCCTGTCCGGGCCTCTTCGCGAGCAAGCCCGCTCCCACATTCGACCGTATTCCAAAGGTAGAACTCGGTCAAATGTGGGAGCGGGCTTGCTCGCGAAAGCAATCTTGAGAACGACAAAAACCCCGACAGGCTTTCACCTTCGGGGTTTGTGCGAACCATTGATCACAACTTGGCGATCGACACCTCGGTGGATTTCACGAAGGCAATCACTTCACTGCCGATCACCAGTTCCAGCTCTTTCACCGAGCGGGTGGTGATCACGGAAGTGACGATACCGGACGCGGTCTGTACGTCGATTTCCGACAGCACGTCGCCTTCGACGATTTCCTTGATGGTGCCTTTGAACTGGTTACGCACGTTGATGGCTTTGATAGTCATGGTCGTTCTTCCTGTGTAAGACAAGTGAGTTATTGAGCCCAACGCAATTGCGTAGGCAGCGGTGAAACAGGTTCGGGTTCCGGCGGGGTGCCGGGCAGCGACAACACACGGTTAAGCACTTCGGTTTCCAGCGCCGCCAGGCGGTGGGAGCCACGCACCCGCGGACGTGGGAGTTCCACGTGCAGGTCGAGGCCGATTTCGCCGTCTTCGATCAAAATCACCCGGTCGGCAATGGCCACGGCTTCGCTGACGTCGTGAGTCACCAGCAACACGGTGAAGCCGTGCTTCTGCCAGAGGTTCTCGATCAGTTGCTGCATCTCGATCCGGGTCAGGGCATCCAGCGCCCCCAGCGGTTCGTCCAGCAGCAACAGGCGCGCGCCGTCGATCACCCACTTGGCCATGACCACCTTCTGTTGATTGCCGCCGGAGAGCTGGCGTACCGGTTGCTCAAGGTTGTCGAGCTTGGTCTGCAAGCGCTGCAGCACCGGGCCGGCGCGGTCCTTGGCCTGGCGATGGGAAAACCAGTTCAAGTGCCGGGTGTGCACCAGGCAGGCATTGCGGTAGATGGGCGCATCCAGCAGCAGGCCTTCGGTCTTGCGGTTTTCCGGCACCAACCCGACGCCCTGGCGGATCGCCTGGCGCGAGGTTTGCGGCTGATAAGGCTGGCCAAACAGTTCAACATCGCTGTCGTTGCGCCCCACGCCAAACAAGGCTTTGAGCAACGTGCTGCGCCCTGCCCCGTTAAGCCCGGCAAGCCCGACAATTTCGCCCTGGCGCACTTC
>NZ_JACARK010001254.1:0-1978 GCF_013386655.1 Pseudomonas sp. K5002
GGTCGCCAATCGGGCCGATCTCGACCATGCGAGCGCCGCCCTTGAGGGTGTGCAGGTCGCGCAGCAGTGTCTCGACTTCCTGGCGATTTTTCGGCTCGGCCTGCCAGCGCAACAGCGCGGCGCCGGAGCTGTCGAGGATGTCGGCGGCCTCTTCGAGAAAGATATCCAGCAGCTCGGGATCACTGCCCGGCGTCTCGACTTCGGCGGCCGCTGCGGGCGCCGCTTGTCCGGTGCCTTGGCGCAACTCACGCAAGTGGCTGATCAGGTCGGAGGAGTCGCTCAACGGTTGCTGGTGTTGCAGTTGCTCAAGCAACAGCGCCAGCCGCTCATGACTGGCCATCAACACATTGGCCAGCTCGCTGGAATAGCTGTAGCGACGGTCCACCAAACCTTCGTAAAGGTTTTCCAGCTCAAGGGCCAGGTCGCCCACCGCGCCGATTTCAGCCATGCGCGCGCCACCCTTGAGGGTGTGCAAATCCCGCTGCAACGATGACAGCGGCGCTGCGTTATCCGGGTCCAGCAGCCAACGCTTCAAGGACTGGCCGGCGCTGTCGAGGATGTCCACCGCTTCCTCAAGGAAGATCTCGACGATCTCGTCATCCACCGCAAAACCCTGATCGAGCTTCGCCGTAGCGGCGCCCAGCTCGGAGATGCTCAGCGCGCGGCTGCCATCGGTCTTGATCAAGCCGGTGGCGGACGGGTCGAGGCCTTCATCCAGCAGCTCGCGCAGGGCGCGTACCCGGGCCGGCGCCGCGCTGATTTCCTGGCCGGCGGCCAGTTGGTCGAGCATGTTGATCAGGGCTTCGTGGGCCTGTTCGGCCTCGTGGAAGAAGCGCTCGCTGACCGCCAGGCTGCTTTCTTCCACTGCGCCGTAGAGGTCGAGCAAGGCTTCGCACAATTCGTCCATCGGGTGCAGGTCGGCGAGGTGCGCGCCTTCGCCGAGGGTGGTCAGTTCGTCCAGCAGCGCGCTCAGTTCCTGGCGTTCGCCGGGGTGCTGTTGCCAGCGGCGCAGCAGGCTTTCGGCGTCCAGCAGGATGTCCATGCCCTGGGCCAGGAAGTTGGCGATCAACTGCGGGTCGCGCTTGATCCGCAGGCCGGTGTTGGGCGCATTCAGCAAGGCTTCAAGCTGGCTGTTCAGCAGGTTTTGCGTGCGCTCGATCAGCCCTGCTGCACCATTGATGGCCGCGTGAGGGTCACTGTCCAGCTGGCGCACGCCGCGCTGGAACAACGCTTCGGCCTCCAGCAGCAATTCGATTTCATCCAGGTCCAGCGGCAGGCGGTGGGCCTTGTATTCGCGGGTCAGGTGATCCAGCGGGCGCGCCAGTTCGGCGATGGGCAACACACCGGCCATATAGGCGCTGCCTTTGAGGGTGTGCAGTGCGCGTTGCAGTTCATCACTGACTTGCAGCGGCAGGTGCTCGGTGGCCTGTTGCAGGAAGTGGTTGAGGCTGTCGAGGTGGCTCTGGGCTTCGTTGCGGAAGATTTCCAGCAACTGCGGGTCCAGGGCGGCCGGGTCTGTGGCCGACGGTTCGACACGGCTGGCCAAGGCGTGCGCCCGCGCCGCCAGTTCGTCTACGTCATCGCGCTGGCGCTGGGCATCGTCGGCAAAATCGGTGATCAGTTCCGGCAGCAATTCCAACACGTCATCCAGCACTGCTTGCACATCCGGGCCCGGTGCGACACTGCGCTCCAGCACGCGGTTGAGCAGGTTTTCCACGGCCCAGGCCAGCTCTGCCAACACCAGGGCGCGCACCATGCGGCCACTGCCTTTCAAGGTGTGGAAGGCGCGGCGCATTTCGCTCAGGGTGGCCTTGTCTTCCAGGCTGGCGGTGCCGGCAGGCACATAGCGATGCAGCACGTCGAGAACTTCGGCGGTTTCTTCGAGGAAGACTTCCCGCAGTTCATCATCGATGGCTTCTTCACCGGCGGGCGGCGGCAGCAGGCTGCCGGGACGCTGGAGTGCCGGCGGGTTGAGGCG
>NZ_JACARK010001255.1:0-2677 GCF_013386655.1 Pseudomonas sp. K5002
GGCGAAGATCGAGCGCCTGGCCGATGGCAAGCTGACCTTTGCGGCGCACTGCTGGGTCTCCGGCCCGGCGAGCCTGTGCGGCGAAGACCAGCGCCTGATGCCCGAGCCGAAGCTGCGTTATCACCTCAAGCAGTTCCCAATCGACAGCCTGGCGCAGTGGTTGCCCAAGGATTTCGCCTGGCAGGGCAAGCTCAATGCCGACGTGCAGCTCGACCTGCCGGCCAGCGGCCCCAAAGGCGTGGTCTCGGTGGACGCCAGCGGCGGTACCCTGCGGGTCAAGGACAAGGACCAGTGGCTGGATTTCCCCTACGACACGCTGAAGCTGGAAACCACCCTCAACCCCACGCGCATCGACACCCAGCTCAATTTCCGTGGCGGCAAGCTCGGCGAGTTGCTGTTGCAGGCGCAGCTCAATCCGCTGGCAAAGAACAAGCCGATCACCGGCAACTTCACCCTGACCGGCCTCGACCTCGCGGTGGCCCGCCCCTTTGTACCCATGGTCGAGAAGCTCAACGGCAAGCTCAACGGTAACGGGCGAATTGGCGGCAGCCTGCTGGCGCCTCAGGTCAACGGCAGCATCAACCTGGTGGGGGGTGAAATCTCCGGCCCGGAACTGCCCACCAGCATTGAAGGCCTGAATATCCAGGCGTTGATTGCCGGCGAAAGCGTGCAGCTCAATGGCGGCTGGCGCAGCGGCAAGGCCGGGCAGGGCACTATCAAGGGGCAGATCGACTGGGGCCAGGCCCTGGCGGTGGATATCGCGCTGCAAGGCACGCAACTGCCGGTCACCGTGGAACCGTACGCGGCCCTGGAGGTGGCGCCTGACCTGAAGATCAGCATGAAGAACGACAAGCTGGCGATCTCCGGCAAGGTGCAGATTCCCAAGGGCGAGATCACCGTGCGGGAATTGCCCCCATCGACGGTCAAGGTCTCGGATGACACGGTGATCGTCGGCAGCCAGACCGAAGAGGGCAAGCCGCCGATGGCCATGGCGATGGACATCGATGTGGAGGTAGGCAAGGACAAGCTGAGCTTCGCCGGGTTTGGCCTTACCGCCAACCTGCAAGGCCATGTGCACATCGGCGACAACATGGACACCCGTGGTGAACTGTGGCTCAACGACGGCCGCTACCGGGCCTACGGCCAACGCCTGACTGTGCGCCGCGCGCGATTGTTGTTTGCCGGGCCGATTGACCAGCCGTTCCTGGATATCGAAGCGGTGCGGATCACCACCGAGCCGTCCCGGACCGTCACCGCCGGTATTCGTCTGAGCGGCAGTGCCGAGCAGCCGACTACGCAAATTTTCTCGGAGCCGGCCATGGCCCAAGAGGATGCATTGTCGTACCTGGTGTTGGGGCGTTCGCGCACCACCAACGGTGAGGACAACAACATGCTGGCCGAAGCGGCGCTGGGTCTTGGGTTGATGGGCAGTGCCGGGGTCACGTCGGACATCGCCAAGAACCTGGGCATCCAGGACTTTGAACTGGACACCCAGGGCAGCGGCAACAACACCGCCGTGGTGGCCAGCGGCAAGATCTCCGAGAAGCTCAGCCTGCGTTATGGCGTTGGGGTGTTCGAGCCGGCCAACACCATCGCCTTGCGCTATTTGCTGAGCAAGAAGGTGTACCTGGAAGTGGCCAGCGGCGTGGCCAGCTCCCTGGATATTTTCTACAAGCGCGATTTCTGATCCGTCCACGGTAATGGTGGGAGCCTGGCTCCCACCATTTATCCGCTAATTAGCAAGCAACCTAACTATTCGTTTGACATTCGCTGCCTAGGCAGTAACATCGTGTCACACATTCACTGCTTAGGCAGTTAATAGGCTGGTCACGATGAAGCACTTCACCCCCGAAAACTTCCACAACTGCCACCTCGGCCTGCTGCTGGGCCGAGCTGCGCTGCTCAAAGACAAGATCATCGACACCCACATGGAACCCCACGGCATCACGGCCGCGCAGTTCAAGGTGTTGATCATCATGGCCCAGTACGGCGTCGACACCCCGGCCGAGCTGTGTCGCAACCTGTCCCTCGACAGCGGCTCCATGACCCGTATGCTCGACCGCTTGGAACAAAAGGACCTGCTGGCGCGCAAGCGTTCCGAGCAGGACCGGCGCCAGGTGCAGTTGGTGCTGACCGCCGAAGGCCAGCGCGTGGCCGACATGCTGCCGCACATCGGTGCCCAGGCCCTGAACCAGTTGGCGGGCGCCCTGGAGCCGGGTGAATTGCAAACCCTGGAAAAAATCCTGAAGAAAATTCTGATAGCTGCGGGTGACCCCATCACCATTCAGCGGGTAGGTAGTGCATGAACAATCGCTCCTTGCGTGCCGGCCTCAGCCTTGTGCTGGTGGCCATGACTATGGCCGGTTGTGCCAATTTCAGCGGCTTGAACACAGAAGGCAAACGCCTCGAAGCCAATAACCTGCAAACCGGCAAATCCCTCAGCGGCGTGACCCTGTCCACCGCCGCCTGGCCCACCGCCGACTGGTGGAAAGGCCTTGGCGATCCACAGCTCGACGGCCTGATCCAGGAAGCCCTGCAGAACAGCCCCGACATGCAAGTGGCCAGCGCCCGCGCCCACCAGGCCGAAGCCGCTGCCTATGCTGCCGACGCCGAGCGCATGCCAACCCTGGATGCCAGCGCCGGTGTCAGCCGTTCGCGCCTGGCCAAGGACCAGGAC
>NZ_JACARK010001256.1:0-504 GCF_013386655.1 Pseudomonas sp. K5002
AGGCCCTGGAGCATGCGCAGCGCGACGAGGATGATCGGTGCGGCAATGCCGATGCTCGAATAGGTCGGCAGCAGGCCGACGCAGAAAGTCGCCAGGCCCATCAGGATGATGGTGGCGAGGAAGGTGTACTTGCGCCCGATCATGTCACCCAGCCGACCGAACACCAGCGCGCCGAACGGGCGCACCACAAAGCCGGCGGCGAAGGCCATCAGGGCAAAGATAAACGCCGTGGTGTCGTTGACCCCGGCAAAGAACTGCTTGCTGATTACCGCCGCGAGTGCGCCATAGAGGAAGAAGTCATACCACTCGAACACCGTCCCGAGGGAGGAGGCGAAGATGACTTTCTGTGTGTCGTTGCTGTCTCGCGCCTTGGTGGCGGAGCCCAGGGGTTGAGCGTGTTCTGACATTTGGGTAGCCCTCACAGTGATTATTTATTGTTGTTCCACTGTCGGCGCCACATCGGCGCCGCTATTCCCCTGTAGGCGCCCGGCTTGCCGGCGATGG
>NZ_JACARK010001256.1:521-741 GCF_013386655.1 Pseudomonas sp. K5002
GCCGGGCTCCTGCAGGTCAAGCCGGTAAGGTCAGTTCTTTCTCCGGGGCGAGGCTCCTTGTGTTCGGCGAAAGGATAAGCTGCGCGGCTTTTTCCGCGATCATCAGCGTCGGTGAGCAGGTGTTGCCTGAAGTGATGCGTGGCATGACCGACGCGTCGGCGATGCGCAGGCCGGGAACCCCGTGCACTCGCAGTTGGGCGTCGACCACCGCGTCCTTGTC
>NZ_JACARK010001257.1:0-426 GCF_013386655.1 Pseudomonas sp. K5002
GCTTGCCCGCGATGAGGCCCGAACAGTCAATCAACGAAACCGGTCAACCTCATGCCGCAAGCCCGCCGCCAGGGTCTCCAGTTCCTTGGCGGTGATCGCAAGGTTGGACACCACTTCACGCTGCTCGCTGTTGGCCAGGGCGATGCTCTGCAAGTTGCTGCTCAGCAGGGTCGCCGTGCTGCTCTGCTCCTGGGTCGCTGTGGTAATGGCCGCAAACTGCTGGCCCGCCGAGCGGCTTTGCTCGTCGATCCGCGCCAGCGCAGAGGCGACGTCAGCGTTGCGAGCCAGGCCTTCCTGCATCAGCACGTTGCCTTGCTCCATGGTGCTGATGGCGTTGCCGGTTTCCTGCTGGATACTCTGGATCATCCCGGAAATCTCATCCGTGGCCTGACGGGTGCGCGATGCGAGGTTGCGCACTTCATCGGC
>NZ_JACARK010001258.1:0-1377 GCF_013386655.1 Pseudomonas sp. K5002
GCCGCGCCGCCGGTTGCCGAGGCGGCCAAGACCATCGCGCCGCCTGCCGCGCAACCGGTAGCGGCGCAGGTTGACGGCGGTCAACGCCCGTTGCTGATGGCCGGCAAGAAAACCCTGTTCCAGCGGGTACTGAGCAAGCCTGGCGCCAAGCTTTCCCACGAAGCGGGCGGGGCGCCTGGCGAAGGTTTGCCGGCGTTTTCCGTGCTCTATGTCTACCAACGCAAGGACGTCGACGGCAGCCCCTGGCTGCGGGTTGGCGCCGCCACCGACGGGCGCAGCGACGGTTGGCTGCCGGCGGCGCAAGCCAGCGACTGGAAGCAGAGCCTGGTGCTCAAGTTCACCGAGCGTTCGGGCCGGGCGCCGGTGATGTTCCTGCGTCAGTCCGCTGAAGTGGAGAAGCTTTTAGCCGATCCCGCAGCGGCGAAAAACCTGCTGCTCAAGGTGCAGAAAAACACCGAGGACAACCAGCAGGTTCTGGCCCTGGAGCCGACCGCCAGCGCCGTCCCGCAGAACCAGTTCTATTTGCTGCCGATCTTCGACTCCAAAGAGAGCTTCGACGAAAACGGCCAGCCGGTGCAGTTGCTCAACGTCGCCTCCATCGACCCGGGCAACACGCCTAATGTCATCGCCAAGGCTGTCGGCCGAACGCCGGCGATCGATGCCAGCGCCGACGCCTTCCGCACCGCCGTGGTGCTGGTGGTCGACACCACGGTGTCGATGCAGCCCTACATCGACCAGGTTCGCGACGTGGTCCACGAGCTGCAAACCCGTATCGCCGAGCGTGGCGAGCTGGACAGCGTGAGCTTTGGGCTGGTGGGTTTTCGCAACAGCATCAAGAAAACCCCGGGCCTGGAGTATGTGGCCAAGACCCTGATCACCCTCGACCAAGGGCGCGACCCGCAGCGCTTCCTCGACATGGCGCGGCAGGTCAAAGCGTCGACGGTGTCCAGCCACTCGTTCAACGAAGACGCGTTCGCCGGTGTCATGCAGGCGGTGGAAGGCATGGACTGGTCCGGCTACGGCGGGCGCTTGATCCTGCTGGTGACCGACGCCGGTGCGTTGCGCAAGAACGACCCGTTCGCCACCACCCAGATGAACGAAGCCGAAGTACGCCAGGCTGCATTGGGCAAGCAGATCAAGATCTACGCCTTGCACCTGCGCACCGACGCCGGGAAGAAAACCCACAGCGGCGCCGAAACCCAGTACCGCACCCTGACCGCCGATGCCAACCCGCAGATCGGCGACCTGTACACGCCGGTGCCCGGTGGCGATGTACGCAAGTTTGGCGAGCGGGTCGACGAGATCGGCACGGTGTTCGCCAACCTGGTGCATCAGGTGCGCAGCAACACACCGCAGCCGGTGCCGCTGCTCAGTGCC
>NZ_JACARK010001259.1:0-1080 GCF_013386655.1 Pseudomonas sp. K5002
TGGGCCTGGGCGGTCGGCGCTTCCACGGCCAGCGGGTGGAAGTTGCGCGCTTCGGTCAGGATCGCCTGCCCCAGCGCCAGCGGGGTAGTCGCTTCGTGGCCGGCATAGTGATAAGTGCCCCACAACGGCGCGGCGCAATCCAGTTGCTTAAGCACCGAAATGATCACCCGCGCGGCATCGTCCACCGGCGTCGGGTTGCCCCGGCGGTCGTCGGCCATCAGCAGTTCGTCAGGTTTTTCGGCACGGGCCAGGAAGCGCCCGAGGGTGCCGTCGACGCTGTCATCCAGCAGCCAGCCGAAACGCAACAGCACGTGCTGCGGGCAGGTGGCGCGTACGCTCTGCTCGATGCGCCACAACGCCTGGCCTCGCAGGCCCAAGGGCACGGGTTCGTCTTTTTCGCTGTAGGCGGTGGCGCGGGAGCCGTCGAACACCCGGTAGCTGGACGGTTGCAGCAGGGTGATGCTGTGGTGCTGGCACAGTTCAGCCAGGCGCTCGATCGCATATTCCTGGGCGGCCAGGCGTGTCTCGCTGACCGTCTCCGCCTGAAACCAGTCGAAGTAATAGGCGAGATTGATCAAGGCATCGGGACGGGTGTCGTCGAGCAGTTGCGTGAGGCTCGCGGCATCCCAGCCGTCTTGGGGCGGGCGCGGGGCGAGGAAACCGATGTCTTCCTCCGCACCGAGGCGAATCAGCGCCTGCCCGAGGGCATTCCCGCCGCCCAGTAACATAAGGCGCATTCGCATAGATTGAGCAGGCCCGGTCTGTTTGGAACGATGGTTATTATCGACAGGCTTGTGAGCCATGCCGTTGGCATTTGCCAGAATCGTTGCATTTTGCGGGTTTGTAGCGCAACCGTCACTTATAAAGTGCGCCGCCGATTGCGGCCGGGGGGTTTAGGTAGAGAGAGCCTTTTTATGGCCAGGGAGCATGCAGTGGCTAGGGAGCTTGCTGTGGCCAGGGAGCTTCTTGTGGCGAGGGAGCTTGCTCCCGCTGGAGTGCGCAGCGCTCCCGCTTTTTTGGGGCCGCTACGCAGCCCAGCGGGAGCAAGCTCCCTCGCCACTGCAAGCTCCCGCGCCACAA
>NZ_JACARK010001260.1:0-1062 GCF_013386655.1 Pseudomonas sp. K5002
CAGCAACGGATATGTACACCACACCACACCACACCACAACGCCCCCACCCCCTGTTGGCCCACCTCTTGCTAAAGAATCCCCACAGGTAGCCAACGGCGGTTGCCCCCTCCACGACAAAGACGTCGCACACCCGGTTTGCCCCAGCGAACCCGGTGGCGGCGTTTTTTCGTTTTGGCCCCATAGCCCGGGGCCGATGGAGCGGCCACAGCCGTTCCATCACCAGGCCTTCTCATAAGACCCCTTACCGCTGAGGTGCGTGATGAAATCAAGCTTCTGGAAATCCGGTCACACCCCGACCCTGTTCGCCGCGTTCCTGTATTTCGACCTGAGCTTCATGGTCTGGTACCTGTTGGGCCCATTGGCGGTACAAATCGCCGCCGACCTGCACCTCACCACCCAACAACGCGGCCTGGTGGTCGCCACCCCCATCCTGGCCGGCGCAGTGCTGCGGTTCCTGATGGGCATGCTCGCCGACAAACTCTCCCCCAAGACCGCCGGCCTGATCGGCCAGGTGATTGTCATCGGCGCCTTGTTCGTCGCCTGGAAACTCGGAATCCACAGCTACGAGCAAGCCCTGCTGCTGGGCATGTTCCTCGGCATGGCGGGAGCCTCGTTCGCCGTCGCCCTGCCCCTGGCCTCCCAGTGGTACCCCGCCGAGCACCAGGGCAAGGCCATGGGCATCGCCGGCGCCGGCAACTCCGGGACGGTGTTCGCGGCCCTGCTGGCACCGGTACTCGCCGCCGCGTTTGGCTGGAGCAATGTGTTCGGCTTCGCACTGATCCCGCTGATCCTGACGCTGATCGTCTTCGCCTGGCTCGCCCGCAACGCCCCGCAACGACCCAAGGCCAAGTCCATGGCCGACTACTTCAAAGCCCTGGGCGACCGCGACAGTTGGTGGTTCATGTTCTTCTACAGTGTGACCTTCGGTGGTTTCATCGGCCTGGCCAGCGCCCTGCCCGGCTATTTCAACGACCAATACGGCCTGAGCCCGGTCACCGCCGGCTACTACACCGCCGCCTGCGTATTCGGCGGCAGCCTGATGCGGCCTTTGGGCGGCGCCC
>NZ_JACARK010001261.1:0-513 GCF_013386655.1 Pseudomonas sp. K5002
GCCGCCACCACATCGGGACGCCGTTGCAGCAGGGTCGACGGCAAGGTCAACGGTGGCCGCGGGACCACGAAGCTGTAGTCATTGCGCACTGCCACGCTGAATTCACTCGGCGCCACCCCCACCAGCACGGCCAGCGCGTGTTCGTATTGCTCGCGGTCGCGCAGGGAGGTCTGCAAGTCGGCAATCGAAGTGGTCAACTGGTCCTGCGCCACCAGCAACTGGTCGTTGGTGGCGACGCCCTGGGTGAACTGCACCTGGATCATGTCCAGCAGTTGCTGGTTGATCTTCTGTTGTTGCTGCAACAGGCGCACGTCGATGTCCATCTGCCGCAGGGCGAGGTAGTTACTCGCCACGCTGGAACTGATGGACAGCCGCACCCCGGCCAGCAACGCATCCGATTGCTGGGCCGTCGCCTGGCTGGACTCTATCCCGCGCCGCACCAGGCCCCACAGGTCCGGCTCCCAACTGGCGGTCAAGGTGGCGCTGACACTGTTCTGCACGCCGCCCGCCGTG
>NZ_JACARK010000128.1:0-12823 GCF_013386655.1 Pseudomonas sp. K5002
CGGGCGAGCAGGGCGCGTTGCAGTTCGCCGCCCGACAAGGCCATCAACGGCCGATGCTCCAGGCCGCTGAGGCACCAGTCTTCGAGCACGGCGCTCAGGCGTTCGGTACGTTGTTGCGGGGTTTGCCTGCTGCCCCAGAAACCGGCGGCCACCAATTCTTCAAGGCTGATAGGAAACTGGCGATCGAGGTTCTGTTGCTGGGGCAAAAACGACAGGCCACCTCGGCGTGGAACATCGATCGTCACTTTCCCCGCCAGTGGCTTCTGCAATCCGGCGATAACTTTCAGCAGGCTGCTTTTGCCGGTGCCGTTGGCGCCGATGATGCCGGTAAGGCTGCCTTTTTCCAGGGTGAAATCCACGGCGGGGGTCAGTGGTTGGCCGGGGGCGCCCCAGCGCAAAGCGGTGCAGGTGATCATTCGGAAGGTCTCGTCCAGCGGCTTTCGGCCACGGCATCGTGCGCGTGAAGGCTTTCGGCGTGGATTACTTTCAAGTGGAAGGCATTGACCGCATCCGAGCGTTTCAAGGCGAGGTTCAGGCGGCGGGCGGCGTCTTCGCAGAACATCAGGTTCTGCCCGTTGGCCAGGGCGAAGGCTTGTTCGTCTGCACGCTTTACGGCGGTTTGCACGGCAGTGCCGAGGGCGGCTTCGGTTTCGTCGATCAACTGGGTCAGCGGCAGTGTTGGCTGATCGCCTTGAAGCCGGACCTGCAACAGCGCGCTGCTGCGCTGGCTGTGGGGCGTGGCGACGATGCCGTTTGCGCTGCCGAGCCAGGTCAGTACGTCTTCGTGCTGCAGCGGTGTGCCGGCGAAGTCCTCGATAAATTGCTGCTGAATCAATTGCCTGGCGAGGGCAGCGGAGCAAGGGCAGGTTGAAGAGTACGTAACGTCAATTTTTAGTTCCACGTGGAACATCTGGTTTTCCAGGCGTGCCTCGATGCTTACCGGGTAGCTTTTCCAGCCGGCCAACGGGCTGACCAGCGCCGGGCGTTTCAGCAGCAGACCTGCATGAATTCGCAGGTAGGCATTTGTGGATAAACCTTCATGACTGTCGAGAAAACGTTGCAATACACTGCGCAGCAGTGCTGGCGAAAGCGGTTGCTGTTCAAGCATTTCCAGCGCCAGGTAAAGCCGTGACATATGAATGCCACGGGCCTCGCCGTCGTCCAGGCTGACGCCGGCATCAGCCGTGGCGCTAAGGCTTTGGCCGTCGATCAGAATGGGCAGGGCAATGCCGCACATGCCCACCCAATCGAGCGGCAAGGCTTGGCGTGAAGCCTGCGCGGCGATATCGGGCAGAGTCAGCGCGTTCATGAGCAGGTCCATCGTTGGAAATAAAAAGACATGTTATATTATTACAATTGAAACGACGAAAGTTTTTCTGTTCTGTCTTTTATTCAGTCATGTCGAGTACGGAAGCTCCTTTATTTGCGGTGTAAGTCATGCACAGACGTCAACTCCTCAACCTGCTGCTGGCCAGTGCGGTGTTCACCTTGCCCTTGGGCGTGTCTGCCGCGCAGATCCGCAATGCACGGCTGTGGCGGTCGGACAACAAGCTGCGGCTGGTGCTGGACCTCAGCGGCCCGGTGCAATACAAGACCTTCACCCTGACCGCGCCGGAGCGGTTGATCATCGATTTGAGCGGCGCGAAGCTGACCGGTGATTTCAGCCAACTGGCCCTGACCAACAGCGGCATTACCTCGATTCGCTCGGGGCATTTCGGGCAGGGCGATACGCGGATCGTGCTGGATTTGAAGGCGCCGATGCAGCTCAACAGCTTTCTCCTGCCGCCGCAGGATGGCCAGGGCCACCGCCTCGTGCTGGACCTGACAAGCGCCACTCATGCGCCTATGCAAATCGCTGCGGCACCGGCCGCGTTGGCTGCACCCGTGCCGGCGCCGGTGGACAGGGCTCATCCGAAACGCGACATCATCGTGGTGGTCGACCCTGGGCACGGCGGCAAGGATCCCGGCGCGATTGGCTCAAAGGGCCAGCGCGAAAAAGACGTGGTGCTGTCCATCGCCCAATTGCTGGCCAAGCGTCTGAAGCGCGAGAAGGGCTTCGATGTGAAGCTGGTGCGCAACGACGACTTCTTCGTGCCGCTGCGTAAACGTGTGGACATCGCCCGTCAGCACAAAGCCGACATGTTTATCTCGGTACACGCCGATGCCGCGCCACGGCTTACGGCGTCCGGCGCCTCTGTCTATGCGCTGTCTGAAGGCGGCGCCACCTCCGCCACTGCACGGTTCATGGCGCAGCGGGAAAACGGCGCCGACCTGTTGGGCGCCACCACCTTGCTCAATCTCAAGGACAAGGACCCGATGCTGGCAGGGGTGATTCTCGACATGTCGATGAACGCCACCATCGCCTCCAGCCTGCAACTGGGCAGCTCGGTACTGGGCAGCCTGCAAAGCATCACCACGCTGCATCAAAAACGCGTGGAACAGGCCGGCTTTGCGGTGCTCAAGTCGCCGGACGTGCCGTCGATCCTGGTGGAAACCGGGTTTATCTCCAACACCCAGGACGCCCAGCGACTGGTCACCGCACGCCATCAACAGGCGGTGGCAGACGGTTTATTTGAAGGGTTGAAGAACTACTTCCAGAAGAACCCGCCGATGAACAGCTACATGGCCTGGGTTCAGGAACAGAAAACCGGTCAGGTCTAACAGCCGGTGATTCGACTACAGGTGAACTTGGCGCTGGCACCACCGGAACTGGAAAACCGGTTGAGGGTGGTCCAGCCCACTCGCCGCGTGTAGCCCACCCACGCCTCACCATCGGAAGCCAACCCGGTAAAGAACGTCAGTTGCCCGTAGCGGCTGCTGGTCTGTGCCCAATAGCGTTTTCCGATTACTTCAAAGCCCCGCAAATACGTAGTGCTGCCTGCCGTCGCGACGCTGTAGGCATTGCCCTGGGCGTCGACGCACGCCAGCAGGTTGGCGCTGCGGGTGCAGTTGGCCAGCAGGCTGGGCACCTGGGCGTTGGCCAGGCTCGCCAGCATCAGCAACACAGCACACAGCAGGTATTTCATAGAGGCTCTCGGGGCATTATTCGGCTGCCAGCATTGCGCCCTTCGTCGTCACGAGCAAGGGGGATTGGCTTATTTGCATTGTTATACTATAACATTAAAAAACAGCCTGACCCGTGAACCACCTCCGATGACCGAACAAGACCTTCTCGCCCAACCCTGCGCCGACTACATGAATGAAGCCCAGCAAGGTTTCTTCCGCGAGCTGCTGCTGGCCCAGCGCAACGAGCTGCAAGCGCGTATCGACGCTGAATTCATGGTGCTGCGCGAACAGGAGCCCAACAGCGATCCCGCCGATGTCGGCAGCGCCGAAGAACAGCGCCAATGGCAACTGCGCCTGCTGGAGCGCGAAAAAAAGCTGTTGGACAAGATCGACGAAGCCCTGGAACGCCTGGCCCGCGGTGAATACGGCTGGTGCCGTGAAACCTGCGAACCCATCGGCCTCAAGCGCCTGCTGCTGCGCCCCACGGCCACCCTGTGTATCGAAGCCAAAGAACGTGAAGAGCTGCGCGAACGCCATCAACGGGCGATTTGACCGGCCAACCCTGATGAGGAATACCTGATGCCCAATCGTCTCCCCGTTACTGTGCTGTCCGGATTCCTCGGCGCCGGCAAAAGCACGCTGCTCAACTACGTCCTGCGCAACCGCGAAAACCTGCGGGTGGCGGTGATCGTCAACGACATGAGCGAAATCAACATCGATGGCAGTGAGGTCCAGCGCGACGTCACCCTCAATCGCGCCGAAGAAAAACTGGTGGAGATGAGCAACGGCTGCATCTGCTGCACCTTGCGCGAAGACTTGCTGGAAGAAGTCGGAAAGCTCGCCAAGGAAGGTCGGTTCGATTACCTGTTGATCGAGTCCACCGGTATCTCCGAGCCGCTGCCAGTGGCCGAAACCTTCACCTTCCGCGACGAAGACGGCCAGAGCCTGGCGGACATTGCCCGGCTCGACACCATGGTCACCGTGGTCGACGGCATGAACTTCCTGCTCGACTACCAGGCTGCCGAAAGCCTGGCGTCCCGGGGCGAAACCCTCGGTGAAGAGGACGAGCGCTCGATCACCGACCTGCTGATCGAGCAGATCGAATTTGCGGATGTGATCCTCATCAGCAAGATCGACCTGATCAGCAGCAGTGAGCGCGAGGAGTTGATGGCGATCCTGGAGCGCTTGAACTCCCAGGCTGAAATCATCCCGATGGTCATGGGCGAAGTGCCGTTGGCGAAGATCCTCAACACCGGCCGTTTCGACTTCGAGCGTGCTTCCCAGGCGCCGGGCTGGTTGCAGGAACTGCGTGGCGAACACCTGCCGGAAACCGAAGAGTACGGCATCGCCTCCACCGCCTATCGCGCCCGCCGCCCGTTCCACCCGCAGCGGTTTTTCGACTTTATCGACCGGCCTTGGGTGAATGGAAAACTGCTGCGTTCCAAGGGCTTTTTCTGGCTGGCCAGCAAACACCAGGACGCCGGTAGCTGGTCCCAGGCTGGCGGCCTGATGCGCCATGGGTTTGCCGGGCGCTGGTGGCGTTTCGTGCCGAAAACCCAGTGGCCCCAGGACGAGGAAGGCATCGCCGCAATCATGAAAAACTGGCAACTGAGCACCGGCGATTGCCGGCAGGAGCTGGTGTTTATCGGCCAGAACATCGACTTCGCCCAGATGACCGCCGAGCTGGACGCTTGTTTGCTGACCGACGATGAAATGGCCACGGGTGTCGAAGGCTGGCGCTTGTTGGCCGATCCCTTTGGCCCTTGGTTCGAAGAGGCTGCCTGATGCTGGCACCGACCCTGAAACTGCGCCCGGTGGTTCGCCAGACCCACGGCGAAACCCCGGCCGTGCTCACCGATATCCTTGAGGACGGCGTGAACCTAGCGGTGTGGCAGCGTCAGTTGCCTCTGCACATCGCCGAGTTCGGCGCGTTACTGGTGGCACTCAATGAGCCATTGGCCGAGTCGCTGGTGGTTGAACTGAACAGCGAAGACGCCGAGCCAAACCTGCAGGACTTTGCATCGGGTTGCCGTGACCTTGAAGGCTACGAAGGCTTTATCGCCGATGTGTCGTGGCTGGTCAGCGCCTTTGCCTGTTTGCTGGGAGCCAAGCGTATCGGCGTGCGTTTGCGGCTATTGGACAAGGCCATGTGCCCGCGTTTTCATGTGGATCATGTGCCGGTGCGGCTGATCACTACCTACGCCGGCATTGGCAGCCAATGGCTACGCGAAGGTGTGATGGAGCGGCGGCACCTGAGCCAGGCGAGTGCTGAGCCGGAAGAATGCATTGAGCAAATCCACTGCGGTGAAGTGGCGTTGCTCAAGGGCGAAAAATGGTACGGCAACGAAGGCTTTGGCCTGATCCACCGCTCGCCGCCGCTGCAAGCGGATCAACGACGGTTGATTCTGACGCTGGATTGGTTGGCGTAACCGGGTAGGATCGAACCTCTCTACACGGTCTGAATGATGTCCACCATGCTGCAGAACATTCCCACCCACGTGATTGCCGGGCCCCTGGGCGCCGGCAAGACCAGCCTGATCAAGCACCTGCTGGCCCAGCGCCCGGCCAACGAGCGTTGGGCGGTGTTGATCAATGAGTTCGGGCAGATTGGCCTGGATGCCGCGTTGCTCACCCGTGATGACGACGGGATTGCCCTCGGTGAAGTGGCGGGTGGCTGCCTGTGTTGCGTCAATGGTGCGCCGTTCCAGGTAGGGCTGGGGCGTTTGTTGCGTAAGGCAAAGCCCGATCGGCTGTTTATCGAGCCGTCCGGGCTTGGGCATCCGGCTCAATTGCTCAAGCAACTGCGGGAAGCGCCCTGGCAGCAGGTACTGGCGGTGCAGCCTTGCGTACTCGTACTGGACGCCCAGGCGTTGGCGGCGGGCAAACCTTTACCCAATGCCCAACGGGAGGCATTAGCCAGCGCCGGGCTGTTGGTATTGAACAAGAATGAAGCCTTAAGTGATGCGCAGCGCCTGTTGATTCAAGGACAACTGCCCGACCGGCCGATCTATTGGACGCAGCAGGCGCAACTGCCCTTGGCCCGGTTACCGGGTGTGAATGCTCAAGCGGCAGCGGCTGTGGATAACTTCGAGTTGCCCAAAGGCCTGGGGCAAATGCCGGCCATCTGGACGGAGCCGGCATCGCCGATCTGCCTCAGCCAGGGCCAGGAGGATGGCTGGAGCATTGGCTGGCGCTGGCATCCGAGTCAGCGATTCGACGCGCGGCGCATTCAGCAATGGCTGCAATCGTTGGACTGGCGACGGGCAAAACTGGTTATCCACAGCCTGGATGGCTGGGCATCGGCCAACGCTGTGGATAACGCAGCATTGGCCTGGCAGCCCAGCGAATGGCGGCGGGATTCGCGTATCGAATTGATCTTCAGCGAAGTGCAGGACGTTGCGCAGTTACAGGGTGGGTTAACCGCTTGCCGTCAGTGACGGGTCTTGCTGTTGCCATGCTCCTGGCGCCACTGGCTTAGCTCAATGATCTCGGCGCTGGGCAATGGCGTCTTGATCTCGAACGGGTAGGGCGCCAACTCGATTTGTGCACTGTGGGCGCCGAATTGGGTGATGGTACCCGGGTGCCGCGTTTCGCCGGTCACGGTGAATTCGAAGTTGTAGATCCGTGCCAGGCGCCGCCGCCCGCTGGCATCTTTCACAAAACCGATGCGCTTCAACGCCACGGCGCCATCGAGCAGCTCGATGTCGAGCTTGGCGCAGTGCTGCTTGACCCGTTCCAGCGCCCGCTCGCGCAGGCCGTGGTTGTGCCACAGCCAGGCGGCACCGGTCGCCAGCAGCATCAGCACGAAGATATTTCCGAGGGTCAGCATTCGATGAACTCCAACAAAGTAGGGCCAGCTTAACTGCGTCTCCGGTCTGTCGTACAGGCCGCGTTTAGTCGCATACTGCGCAGCCAGAATATCAACGGCTTTACGGAAATCCCCTGCATGAAACGTACGCCCCATCTGCTTGCGATCCAGTCTCATGTGGTCTTCGGCCACGCCGGAAACAGCGCCGCCGTGTTCCCCATGCAACGGGTCGGGGTGAACGTGTGGCCGCTCAATACGGTGCAGTTCTCCAACCACACTCAGTATGGTCAGTGGGCGGGAGAAGTGTTGGCGCCGCAGCAAATTCCTGCGCTGGTGGAAGGCATCGCGGCGATTGGCGAGCTGGGCAACTGTGATGCAGTGCTGTCGGGCTACCTGGGCAGTGCGGCCCAGGGCCGGGCGATCCTCACCGGCGTGGCGCGGATCAAGGCGATCAACCCCAAGGCTCTTTACCTGTGTGACCCGGTGATGGGGCATCCGGAAAAAGGCTGCATCGTGCCCCAGGAGGTCAGCGACTTCCTGCTGGAGGAAGCGGCGGCGATGGCCGACTTCCTGTGCCCCAACCAGCTGGAGCTGGATAGCTTTGCCGGGCGCAAGCCGCAGTCGCTGTTCGATTGCCTGGGGATGGCCCGTGCGTTACTGGCCCGCGGGCCGAAAGCGGTGTTGGTCAAGCACCTGGATTATCCCGGCAAGCTGCCGGACGGCTTCGAAATGCTGTTGGTGACGGCTGAAGGCAGCTGGCACCTGCGTCGGCCACTGCTGGCATTCCCGCGTCAGCCGGTGGGCGTGGGCGACCTGACGTCGGGCCTGTTCCTGGCGCGGGTGTTGTTGGGCGATAGCCTGGTGGCGGCCTTTGAGTTCACTGCTGCAGCGGTGCATGAAGTACTGCTGGAAACCCAGGCGTGCGCCAGCTATGAGCTGGAACTGGTGCGCGCCCAGGACCGGATTGCCCATCCGCGAGTTCGCTTCGAGGCAACCCCAATCGGGCTGTAGGACTATTCCTGATTGAGCGACGCAAAGGGCGTCCGTTACTACCGGCCGTCTTTTTGCCCTCTGCGTTCATCAAGGAAGATCATGTCGTTATCCCTGCTCCATTCGCCACGGGCATTTATCGCATTGGCCCTGGTTACGCTGCTCAGTGGTTGCAGCGTCCACGGTACCTATCCTGACGCAGCCGAGCCCGATGCGGCGAAGCTGCGGTTCATCTCCAACACCACCAACAGCACCCTTTTTGTCTATGACGCACAGCACTGCATGGGTGAGACCACAGGCATTCTCAACAACATGTTCCTGGTGGACACCAAGCGGCGGGTAGACATGCTTGTGCCGCCACCGCCCACGGCTCGTGGGCTGCTGGAGATCAAGCTGGCGCCCGGAAAGGACACTATGTTGATGATCAACACCAACGGCAGCTCCTATGCCTGTGGCAAAGCGTTCAATCTAACGCCCAAGGCGGGTGAAGAGTACGAAGTGACCTTCGAATTGCAGGGCCGCCAATGCAGCACGCTGCTCCAGCGTCTTACGCGATTGGACGGCAAGGACGTGCGGATCCCGCAGCCGCTGTTCGAGACCGGCATGCCGTCTTGCGAGGGCAAAGGTCCGATATTCGGCAAGTTGTTACCGGATACTCCGCAGCGAATGGTGTTGATTGATCGCATTCTTGACGAGCGTGCGCAGTCGATCACGGCCATCGTGTCAGAGAATAAAGTCGACCGAATGCAAACCTCGCCTCAAGAGCTTGATGAGTTGATCAGCAAGCGCAAGGCGTTGATGGGCTCGTATGCCTTGCCGCCGGACTATTGGAACCAGTTTCGGCAGAACTACGAACTGTCGAATCAAGAGTCTGCCGGTCGTCTGGCCCGGGCTCTGGGGTTTTACACTGAGGTGTACCGCCAGCGCCTGCGGGGAACTGAGGATGCCGTCCTGGAGCAATGGATGCAGCCTACGGACAGTGCGATCAAATCGCGCGTAGCGGAGAACGACAAGCTTATGGTGCAGTACTACGTGAATACCCGAAAGAGCGTGACGATGGAGGTGGTCAATCACCATATGGAGCGCATGGCCCAGTTGGACCAGCGCTTTGATGTGTGTGCGCACTTTGACAAGTGCTCGCGTTACTAAGCGGTCATCCAGAAACCTGGCGGGCTCTTACGGGCCGTCTGCCTTGATTTCCTGATAGCGCTTTTCCAGCTCCTGGCGAATCTGCCGGCGCTGTTGAGCCTGGACAAACCGGCGCTTGTCTTCGCTGTTCTGCGGTTGCAGCGGCGGCACGGCGGCCGGTTTGCGCTGGTCATCCACCGCGACCATCGTGAAGAAGCAGCTATTGGTGTGGCGTACCGAACGCTCACGGATGTTCTCGGTGACCACCTTGATCCCCACTTCCATCGATGTGTTGCCGGTGTAGTTGACCGAGGCCAGGAAGGTCACCAGCTCGCCGACATGGATCGGCTCGCGAAAAATCACCTGGTCCACCGACAACGTCACCACATAGCGCCCGGCATAACGGCTGGCGCAGGCGTAGGCCACTTCGTCGAGGTACTTGAGCAGCGTGCCGCCGTGCACATTGCCAGAGAAGTTGGCCATGTCAGGGGTCATCAATACTGTCATCGACAGCTGGGCGTTTCCGGGTTCCATAGCACACTCACGGGTTGTAGGCATTGGGTGGGGAGGCACCTCTGCGGGTGCTGGAATCTTTGCAGAGCCATTCATAACGGGACGCTGGGCCCCGGCTTGCCGTCACGCCTGGGGCGATCTGTTTCCATATATTGCACCGGCTTTCTGCCGCAAGTCGCGGTGTTACCCTTCAAAAGCCCGTCTCAAAGGCAATTCTTACGATCAAGGCAGACTTTTCTTTCCGTTCATTGCGACCTTTCGGGGTGCATGCGTGGAAATGGGAAAAGCGCCAGTACCCCTCAAGGAGCCCCTCGCCATGCACGCCATCAGCTTTATCCAGGACCTGGCCGTGATCATGCTGGTGGCCGGGGTGGTGACGATCCTGTTCCATCGGCTCAAGCAGCCGGTGGTGTTGGGGTATATCGTCGCCGGCTTCATCATCGGCCCGCACACCCCACCGTTTGGCCTGATCCACGACGAAGACACGATCAAGACCCTGGCCGAGCTTGGGGTGATCTTCCTGATGTTCTGCCTGGGCCTTGAGTTCAGCCTGCGCAAGCTGTTCAAGGTTGGCGCCACCGCCTTTATCGCGGCGTTCCTCGAAATCATCCTGATGATCTGGATCGGCTACGAAATCGGCCGCTGGTTCGACTGGAACACCATGGACTCGCTGTTCCTGGGCGCGATCCTGGCGATTTCCTCGACCACCATCATCGTCAAGGCGCTCAATGACCTGAAGATGAAAAACCAGCGCTTTGCCCAGCTGATTTTCGGGGTGCTGATCGTCGAAGACATCCTCGGCATCGGCATCATCGCCTTGCTGTCGAGCATTGCCGTCAGCGGCACGGTCAGCTCCGGCGAGGTGTTCTCCACCGTCGGCAAGCTCTCGCTGTTCATGATTGTCGCGCTGGTGATCGGGATTTTGCTGGTGCCACGCCTGCTGGAATACGTGGCCAAATTCGAAAGCAACGAGATGCTGCTGATCACCGTGCTGGGCCTGTGCTTCGGTTTCTGCCTGTTGGTGGTCAAGCTGGAATACAGCATGGTGCTGGGGGCATTCCTGATCGGCGCGATCATGGCTGAATCCCGGCAATTGCTGAAGATTGAGCGCCTGATCGAACCGGTTCGCGACATGTTCAGCGCGATCTTCTTTGTCGCCATTGGCTTGATGATCGACCCGCAGATCCTCCTGCAATACGCCTGGCCGATTGCGGTGATTACCGTGGCCGTGGTGCTGGGCAAGATGTTGTCCTGTGGGTTGGGGGCGTTCATTGCGGGTAACGATGGCCGCACTTCATTGCGAGTGGGGATGGGGCTGTCACAGATTGGCGAATTTTCATTCATCATCGCCGCGCTGGGGATGACGTTGCAGGTCACCAGCGACTTCCTGTATCCGGTGGCGGTGGCTGTTTCTGCGATTACCACACTGCTCACACCCTATCTGATCCGTGGCGCAGACCCGCTGTCGCTGAAGATTGCCGCAGTGATGCCCAAGCGCATGAGCCGGGTGTTCGGGATGTATGGCGAGTGGCTGCGCAGCATTCAGCCCCAGGGCGAGGGTGCGATGCTGGCGTCGATGATCCGCAAGATCATTCTGCAGGTGGGGGTGAACCTGGCGCTGGTGGTGGCAATCTTCTTTGCCGGCAGCTTTTTCGCGGAGCGTATTGGCAGCTACCTGGAAGGCTGGGTCAGCGATCCGAGCTGGCAGAAGGCATTGATCTGGGGTGGGGCGTTGCTGCTGTCGCTGCCGTTTTTGATTGCGGCGTACCGCAAGCTCAAGGCGCTGTCGATGCTGCTGGCGGAGATGAGCGTGAAGCCGGAAATGGCAGGGCGCCACACTCAGCGCGTGCGCCGGGTGATCGCCGAAGTGATCCCGATTCTTTCGCTGCTGGTGATTTTCCTGCTATTGGCAGCCTTGTCGGCCAGTATCCTGCCGACCAACAAGTTGCTGGTGCTGATCGCCGTGGTGACGGCCGCGGTGGCCGCCGTGCTCTGGCGCTGGTTCATCCGCGTGCATACGCGGATGCAGGTCGCGTTGCTGGAGACCCTGGATAACCATAAGGATACGCCGGAGCACTGAGTGGGTCGCAGAGGGCTGCTTCGCAGCCCAGCGCGAGCAAGCTCGCTCGCCACAACAAGCGCCCTCGGCACACAGGGGTCTCAGCTTTCCAGCCAGACGTCCCGTGCCCAGTGCCACACCGATTCCCAGGTTTCTTCGGTGACGAGTTCTTCTTCGCCGGACCACAGCACCACGGTGCCGTCTTCTTCGACGCAGTAGTAGTCGTCGCCGTCCTGGCAGATCGGGATCATGCTGCGGTCAACACCGGCATCCCAGGCGTTGGCGGCAACGTCCGGCAGGTAGGTGTGGGACTGTGGGTCGGTGACGGTCACCGGCTCCAGGCTGCCGTAGACCACATCGCTGACGGTCAGCAGAAATTCACGGAAGACGAACGGAATATCGATGAACAGTTGTTCCTCGATTTCCACCAGTTGATCTTCGTCAGGCAGCTCCAGAGGAACCGGTACCGGTTCGTTGGCTTCACGCAATTGTTCGATAACTTCTTCCACGGCCGGGATCCTCTTGCTAGATGGCGCGGTTTATAGGGGCGTTTTATACAGTAGCTCGCTATAAGTGCAACCGTGAAATAGAAAACCCCGGACAAGTCCGGGGTTTTTGTTACTGCGTACTCAAAGCGGGCAGGGATCAGCCGTTCTGGCGGATACCGGCGACCAGCCAAGGCTGGTTTTCGCCTTGTGGGCGCTCCATGTTCCAGCTTTCGCTGAACACTTCGCCCTGGTCGAAACGCGAGGTCTTCGACACACCGCTGAAGGTCAGGGTGGCGATGGTCTTGTCGGCGCGGTCATCCACACCTTCAAGCTGCACTTTCAGGTCGTCGATGTAGGTCGACTGGAAGCCGTCGCCCAGGTCGGCACGTTCGCGCTTGAGGAACTCCAGCAGTTGCGGGGTCACGAACTCGGCGATCTTGTCCATTTCGTTGGCGTCCCAGTGTTGCTGCAGGGACTGGAAGTGGCTGCGGGCCGCTTCGACGAAGCGCTCTTCGTTGAACCAGGCGGGTGCGTTGATCACCGGACGAGCGGCAGCAGGAGCAGCCGAACCGCCGAAGATCGAACCCATGGCAGCAGGCTTTTGCTCGAACACTTCACGCTGCATCGGCGCGCCGGCTGGAGCCATGTGCTCCTGTTGCTTGCGGCGACGGGCGGCGATAAAGCGGAAGATCAGGAAGGCGATGACCGCCATGATCAGGATGTCGAAGATCTGCATGCCCTGGAAGCCGCCGCCCATGAACATGGAGGCGAGCAGGCCGCCGGCCGCGATACCGGCCAGAGGGCCCAACCAGCGCGAAGCACCGCCAGCCT
>NZ_JACARK010001262.1:0-871 GCF_013386655.1 Pseudomonas sp. K5002
CTCGCGGAGCATCCAGGCCAGGCGATTGGCGCGGCTGTCGAGTTCGCTGTAGCTCAGGGTCTGCCCGGCAAAGGTCAACGCCGGTGCATCGGCACGGGCCAGGGCCTGCTCGCTGAACAGGTGATGGATGCACTGGTCGAGGCGATGCTCGCCAGCCTCAATGCCGAGGCTGTCTTGCAGGGCACGCTGTTCGCCAGCCTCCAGCAACGGCAACTCACTCAGGCGCTGTTGCGGATCGCCGAGCAAGGCTTCCAGCAGGTTTTGCCAATGCGCCGCCATGCGCGCAATACGCGGCTCGTCGAACAGGTCGGTGCTGTAGGTCAGGCAGCAACCCAGGCGATGATCGAGGTCGGTGACCTCCAGGTTGAGGTCGAACTTGGTGGCGCGGGCATCGTTGGCCAGGTATTCGACGGTCATCCCGGCCAGGGTGCGGCTTTGCTGGAATTCCCAGCGCTGCACGTTGCACATCACCTGGAACAGCGGGTTGTACGCCGCGCTGCGGGTTGGTTGCAGGGCCTCCACCAGATGGTCGAACGGCAGGTCCTGATGGGACTGGCCTTCGATCACGGTGTGGCGAACCTGGTCAAACAGTTCGCCGACACTCATCTGCCCGTTGAGCTGGCAACGCAGCACCTGGGTGTTGAGAAATGCGCCAATCAGCCCTTCGCTTTCCGGGCGAATCCGGTTGGCCACCGGCGCACCGATGCGCAGGTCAGTCTGGCCGCTGTAGCGGTAGAGCAATACCGCGAGGGTGGCGGTCATGGTCATGAACAGGGTCAGGCCGCGTTCGGCGTTGAAGGCACGCACGCGGGCGGCGAGGTCGTCGCTCAAATCGAAACGGTACAGCTCGCCCTGGTGACTTTGCACCGGC
>NZ_JACARK010001263.1:0-1367 GCF_013386655.1 Pseudomonas sp. K5002
GTGCGATGGCCGCAGCACGTGCGTCCGGCGCCTGGGGGGCGGCGGGCGGGGTGCTTTGGCAGGCGCCCAGCAGCAAGGAAAATGCGGCAAGGAGCAGATAACGGGCGTTGAACAGCTTCATTCCTGCGACTCTCTAATTGCGCAAAAAGCGAGCAAGTCTACACCCCACGACGGGGCAGGACAAAACTCAGCAGAAACAGGGCGGCCGCCGTGACCACAATCGACGGCCCGGCCGGGGTGTCCTTGAACCAGGACAGCGCCAGGCCACCACACACCGCGAGCATCCCCAGAAGGCTGGCGCCGAGCGCCATTTGCTCCGGCGAGCGGGCGTGACGCTGGGCCGCAGCAGCCGGGATGATCAGCAGCGATGTGATCAACAATACGCCGACAATCTTCATCGCGACAGCGATCACCACGGCGATCAGCAGCATCAGGGTCATGCGCAGCGCCGCCACGGGCAAGCCTTCGACGGTGGCCAGTTCTTCGTGAACGGTGATCGCCAGCAGCGGGCGCCACAGCGTCACCAGCAGCACCAGCACTGCCGCGCTGCCGCCTAGAATCCACGCCAGGTCGGTGGGGCTGATCGCCAGCAGGTCGCCGAACAGGTAGGCCATCAGGTCGATGCGCACTTCATGCATGAAGCTCAGCACCACCAGGCCCAGGGACAAGGTGCTTGGGGCCAGGATGCCCAGCAGGGTATCGGAGGCCAGAGGCTGACGCTGTTGCAGGGTCACCAGCAGCACAGCCAGCAGCAGGCAGCCGACGGTGACGGCAATGGTCGGGCTCACATCCAGCAGAAATCCCATGGCCACGCCCAGCAGCGCAGCGTGGGACAGGGTGTCGCCAAAATAGGCCATGCGCCGCCAGACCACGAACGAGCCCAGTGGGCCCGCCACCAGCGCCAGAGCCAAGCCTGCCAGCAGGGCGTAGAGCAGAAAATCAGCCATGCTTGCAGCTATCTCCATGAACGTGGGTGTGGGATGCGGTGGAGTCATCGACTACGGCGCCATGCAGGTCATGGGCGTGGTCGTGATGGTGATGGTAGATCGCCAGGCTCTGGGCGTTCTTGCCGAACAGCTCGACAAAAGCCGGATCGCCGCTGACCTGTTCCGGGTGGCCGGAACAGCACACGTGACGATTGAGGCACACCACCTGGTCGGTGGTGCTCATCACCAGGTGCAGGTCGTGGGAGACCATCAGCACGCCGCAACCATGGCGGTCCCGCAGGCGGGTGATCAGGCTGTACAGCTCGGCCTGGCCGGCGACGTCGACGCCCTGTACGGGTTCATCCAGTACCAGCAATTCCGGCTCGCGCAGCAGGGCGCGGGCCAGCAGCACTCGCTGCATTTCGCCGCCGGAGATGCTTT
>NZ_JACARK010001264.1:0-2116 GCF_013386655.1 Pseudomonas sp. K5002
ACTGGATGCAATTGCCGCCGTGGTGCTGGGTGGCACCAGCCTGTTCGGCGGGCGCGGCAGCGTGGTAGGCACGGCGGTGGCGGTGATGCTGCTGCAGGTGTTGCGCAATATCTTCAACCTGCTGGGGCTGGGCTCGTTCTACCAGATGGCGATCACCGGGGTGATCATCGTGCTGGCGATTTTGCTCAACCGCTTGATCGACCATTACGCCGGGCGCACCTGAGGACACCGTGATGAATGCACCGCTACCCGCGCCGATCAAGGCCGTGATCTTCGACATGGACGGCCTGCTGCTCGACACCGAAGGCATCTACACCGAAGTCACCCAGCTGATTGCCGACCGCTACGGCCGCACGTTTGACTGGAGCATGAAGCAGAACACCATCGGCCTGGGGGCTTATGAACTGGCCAGCTATATCGTGCAGGCCGTGGACTTGCCGATGAGCCCCGAGACGTTCTTGCAGGAACGCACACCATTGATGAATGCGCGGTTTCCCCAGGCGGCGGCCATGGCCGGGGCCCAGGCGCTGGTGCGGCATTTGTCGGCCCACGGTGTGCCGATTGCGGTGGGTACCAGTTCGTCGCGGCACTATTTCGAACTGAAAACCACCTTGCACCGCGACTGGTTCTGCTTGTTCGATGCCATCGTCACCGCCGATGATCCTCAGGTAGGCGCTGCCAAGCCGGCGCCGGATATCTTCCTGGTGGCCGCCCAGCGACTGGGAGTGACGCCCGCTGAATGCCTGGTGTTCGAGGATTCGCCATTTGGCATCACTGCGGCCAAGGCGGCCGGGATGTACGCCGTGGCCATCCCGGACCCGGCGATGCCGCAGGAGAAGTTCCTGCATGCGGATGGAAGACTGCTGAGCCTGGAGGCGTTTGACCTCGCGCGATGGGGGTTGCCAGCCTACGGCTGACTCGACGTCCGGTAGGCTGCCTCGTCGTCAGCGGGTGTATGGTAGACCGGGCAAACACCTGGATTATCTCTGGAGAGAGAGGTGACTATGAGCACTCCCATGCTGAACAAGCTGCATCTCAACGGTTATGACATCGTGCAGGTCAACAGCGGCCCGTGGCGCGTCTGTACCAAGGCTGATCGCCTGGCATCCTTCGGTTCCCGTGAGCAGGCGCTGGCGTATGCCGCGGCGCTACCGGGGTACAAGGCACGGTCGAGGCCGGTCGCCAATGATGCATGAGCCATCAACAGCCTCGGTCAATCCGGGGCTTTTTATTGGCACCCAATTGAGCAATACATGACCGGTGGCGAGGGAGCTTGCTCCCGCTGGAGTGCGAAGCGCTCCCAGGATTTTGGGGCCGCTACGCAACCCAACGGGAGCAAGCTCCCTCGCCACACAGAGGATATGGTGGGATGATTCGCAGCTGATCAGCCCGTAGGAACCTGTCATGTCCCTGGCAACCTTATTTCTGTTCGTCATGATGAGCGCCGCGATTATCGCGATACCTGGCCCGACGGTTCTGTTGGCCCTGCAAAATGGTTCGCGCCATGGTTTGCAGGCGGCGTTCTGGGGCATGGCCGGGGCGGTGTTGGCCGACGCGTTGCTGGTGACGGCGGTGGCGTGTGGCCTGGGATTGCTGCTGGCGGCCAGCGAAGGGTTGTTTCAGGCGCTGAAATGGATCGGTTCGGCGTACCTCATCTGGATCGGCTGGCAGATGTTGCGATCACCCCAGGCGGCGTTGCCATCGGTGGGCGAAGGTGAGGATGGCGGCACCCGCTCGGCGAGTATTTTCACCCGCAGTTTCCTGGTGGCGATTTCCAATCCCAAGGCGTTGTTGTTCATGTCGGCATTCCTGCCGCAATTTGTCGACAGCACCCAGGCGCAACTGCCGCAGTACGCGTGCCTGTTGCTGGCGCTGTGCGTGCTCAATGTCAGCATCATGATGTTCTACGCGGTATGCGGGGCACGCTTGCTCAGTCGCCTGCGGCCCGCACATTTGCAGCATTTCAACCGTGGGGCGGGTGGGTTGTTGATGACGATGGGCGTGCTGTTGGCCGCTTACCGTCGTGCCCCGGCTGCGTAACTTAAACGAATGGCTGGCCGTGGAACCCGCGTGGCAAGCGCTGACGGCCTGGCAGGTCGGTCAGGCGCTGGGTCCA
>NZ_JACARK010001265.1:0-825 GCF_013386655.1 Pseudomonas sp. K5002
CTCATCAGCGCCAGCGCAGGCGGCGCGTGCATGCGGGCCAAGTGCTGGATCAGTTGCACACCGTCCATCCCCGGCATCATCAAGTCGCTGAGCAGCAGATCGTAGCGCTGTCGGGCCAGGCGTTGCAGCGCGGTGGCGCCATCCCAGACCACATCGACGTCAAACCCGCCGATGGCCTGGAAGACGTTAATCAAGTACTCATGCTGGAAAGGATGGTCTTCCACGATGAGTACGCGATAGGCGCTCAAAGCACCCTCCTCTGATAGCGATGCAGGCACTGGTAGAGGGCGCGCAGGGTGAACGGCTTGACCAGGCAATGATCCATGCCAGCGTTCAGGCAGCGCTCGGCTTCGTCGAGCATCGCGTTGGCGGTGGCCCCGATGATCGGCAGTGAGCAACCCAGGCGACGCAGTTGTTCGGTGAGTTCATAGCCGTTCATGCGTGGCATGTTGACGTCGGTGAGAATCATGTCGAACGCGGTATCACCCCACAGTGACAGCGCTTCAATGCCGTCGCCGGCCAGCACCACGCTGCAGCCGAGCTCTTCCAACTGGTCGCGCAGGATCAACTGGTTGATCAGGTTGTCTTCGGCCACCAGCAGGCGCAGGTTGAGGCTGAACTCGGTGGGCTTCTCGCTGATCCTCGGCGACAACAACTCTTCGCTGCCCTGGGCGCGGCTGACCGCGCGGTTGAGCGCCTGCAGGTTGTTCAGGCCGATCTGCCAGGGATAAGCGCCATGCTCGTCGACCGCGGCCATCACCCGCGGCCCGGACCAATGCAGCAACTGGTCGGGCTCGGTCGGGCCGGGATACAGCTCGACCAATA
>NZ_JACARK010001266.1:0-957 GCF_013386655.1 Pseudomonas sp. K5002
CACCGCGAAGGCACGCGTTACCTGCGGGATGCGCATGCCAAGGCCCATGGCTGCGTGAAGGCCGAGGTCAGCGTACTGGCGGACCTCGACCCGGCCCTGCGCCAGGGCGTGTTCGCCGAGCCGGGCAAGACCTGGCAGGCGATGATGCGACTGTCCAACGGCAATGCGTATCCGCAGTTCGACAGCATCCGGGATGCCCGGGGGATGGCGATCAAGTTGCTGGACGTGCCAGGCAAACAGCTGCTGGCGGATCAGCAGGCGCGGGGTGAGCAGGACTTTGTGATGTTCAGCCATCCGAACTTTTTCGTCAGTGATGTGGCGGAGTATGCGCAGAACATTTCGGCTCAGGCCGATGGCAAGAAAGTCATGGCGTTTTTCCCCGGGGTGGATCCGCGCAGTTGGCAGGTGCGGCATTTGTTTATCGCGCTGGCGACGTTGGCGCCGCCGCCGGTGAGTCCTACGCAGACGACGTATTTCTCGGTGTCGCCGTATAAGTTTGGGGCGGCGAATGCGAAGTTTCGGGTGGCGCCGGATCCCCAGGGGTGTCCTGCGTATGTGCTGCCCAAACAGAATCAGGACCTGCCGAACTTTTTGCGCAGTGCGTTGAATCAGCAACTGTCGACGGACCGGGTGGCGGCGTGTTTTGTGTTGCAGATTCAGCGGCAGAATCCGCAGAAGTTCATGCCGATCGAGGACACCAGCATTGAATGGAAAGAGAGTGATGCGCCGTTTGAGACGGTGGCCAAGGTGGTGATTCCGGCGCAGGACTTTGATACGCCGGCGTTGAATCTGGCTTGTGATAATCAGTCGTTTAATCCGTGGTTTGGGGTGGAGGCGCATCGGCCGATTGGGGGGATTAATCGGTTGCGTAAGGCGGTGTATGAGGCGGTCAGTGATTATCGGCATAGCCGGAATTTGTAGCTCCGCGGTGTTGGGGACATATCCGTTATTTGGGTG
>NZ_JACARK010001267.1:0-2750 GCF_013386655.1 Pseudomonas sp. K5002
CGCGGGCCGATCAGTTGGGCGGCGGCTTGCAGGTCGATCAAGCCGCCAGCGTCAAGCGGCAGTACCACCAGCGCCAGCTCGCGACGCTTGGCCAGTTGCTGCCACGGCAGCAGGTTGGCGTGGTGCTCCAGGGCGCTGATGACAATCTCGTCGCCCGGGTTGAATAGGTGCTCAAGGCCATAAGCCAGGAGGTTCAGCGCCGATGTCGCGCCGTGGGTGAAGATGATTTGCCCCTCGTCACCGACGTTCAGCCACTGTGCCACCTTGCTGCGACTGTCCTCGAAAGCCTGGGTCGCATGGGCGCCCGGCAAGTGCTGTGCACGGTGCACATTGGCTGCGCCATTGGCGTAGTAATGGCTGATGGCGTCCAGCAGGGCTTGAGGTTTTTGCGTGGTGGCGGCGTTGTCCAAGTAGGTCTGGTCTTGCCGTTGCAGGGTGGCGATGGCCGGAAAATCGGCGCGCCAGGGAGAGGGCACAAGCATGGTGATCAAGACTCGTATAAACGGCCCGCACCGGTCAGGCGCGGGCCGTTAGTGGCATCGAGTCGCTGCTTAGTTGTGAGCGTGCAGCGCTGCGTTCAGTTCGATGGCCGATTTGTGGGTTTTGCACTCCACGGCACCGGTCTCGGAGTTGCGGCGGAACAGCAGGTCCGGTTGGCCGGCCAGCTCGCGGGCCTTGACCACCTTGACCAGCTGGTTCTGCTCGTCCAGCAGCGCAACCTTGGTGCCGGCGGTCACGTACAGGCCCGACTCCACGGTGTTGCGGTCGCCCAACGGGATACCGATACCGGCGTTGGCGCCGATCAGGCAGCCTTCGCCGACCTTGATCACGATGTTGCCGCCACCCGACAGGGTGCCCATGGTGGAGCAACCGCCGCCCAGGTCCGAACCCTTGCCGACGAACACGCCAGCCGACACGCGGCCTTCGATCATGCCCGGGCCTTCGGTACCGGCGTTGAAGTTGACGAAACCTTCGTGCATCACGGTGGTGCCTTCGCCTACGTAGGCGCCCAGGCGGATGCGCGCGGCATCAGCGATACGCACGCCGCTCGGCACCACGTAGTCGGTCATCTTCGGGAACTTGTCCACCGAGAACACTTCCAGCAGGTCGCCACGCAGGCGCGCTTCCAGTTGACGCTCGGCCAGCTCATTGATGTCGATTGCGCCCTGGCTGGTCCAGGCCACGTTCGGCAACTGCGGGAACACACCGGCCAGGCTCAGGCCGTGAGGCTTGACCAGGCGATGGGACAGCAGGTGCAGCTTGAGGTAGGCCTCAGGCGTGGAGGTCAGTGCGGCGTCTTCGGCCAGCAGGGTGGCGACCAGCGGCGTGTGGCTTTCAGCCAGGCGGCTCAACAGGGCGGCTTGGGCAGCGTCGACGCCCTTGAGCGCGTCAGCCAGTTGCAGGGCCTGGGTGACGGTGAAAGTGATCGCCTGGTTGCCTTCGGTGTAACCGAGGATCGGCGCGATGGCCGCGATGATTTCAGCCGATGGATTGAGCAGCGGTTGTGCGTAAAACACTTCCAGCCAAGCACCTTGGCGGTTCTGAGTGCCGACGCCGAAGCCCAGGCTGAACAGGGAATTGGACATGCTGTTACCTCTACAAAAATGGAGTGGGCTGGCCTACTTGAGGGCCGCCGAATAGCTATCTGGCTTGAAGCCAATCAGGGTTTTGTCACCGAGATCAAGCACCGGGCGCTTGATCATCGAGGGTTGCGCGAGCATCAATTCAATGGCTTTCGCTTGGTCGAGATCGGCTTTGCGTTCGTCTTCGAGTTTGCGAAAGGTGGTGCCCGCACGGTTCAAAACCACCTGCCAACCGTGCTCATTGCACCATTGGGTCAAGTGTTCGCGGTCGATACCGGCCGTCTTGTAGTCATGAAACTCATACTGGATAGCGTGCTCATCGAGCCAGGTGCGCGCCTTTTTCATGGTGTCGCAGGCTTTGATGCCGAAAAGGTGCAACGTTTTGCTTGAAACGGTCAAGGAATTGCCCCCCTTTGGGCTCACGCAGATTAAAGGTCACGGATTATGCCATGGCCAGCGGCTTTCGGCGCCGCTCGTCACACTTACGTTTTGCTCGTGTGCGACTTTTGTGCAAAGGCCATCGCGCAGCATAGGCGGCTAATATGGCACTTCAACGGCGAGTTGTTGCCTGATGTGTGTTGTTGCAAGTTGATTGTCTGGGAATCCCGCGTTATGCAAACCGCCTACACCGTACTTATCCTGCTGATGCTGGTCAGCGTTTCGCGCCTTGTCGGGCGTGTGATCCCACTGCCGTTGCCACTGGTGCAGATCGGCGCCGGTGCGTTGCTGGCCTGGCCGACCCTGGGGCTGCATGTCGCCCTGGACCCTGAGTTGTTTCTTTTCCTGTTTCTGCCGCCGCTGCTGTTCTCCGATGGCTGGCGCATGCCCAAGCGTGAATTGTGGCGCCTGCGCGGGCCGATCCTGACGCTGGCGGTGGGGTTGGTGCTGTTTACGGTGGTGGGGGCCGGTTACTTCATTCACTGGTTGTTGCCGAGTATTCCCCTGCCGGTGGCCTTCGCCCTGGCGGCCGTGTTGTCGCCGACGGATGCCGTGGCGGTGTCAGCCATTTCCCAGAATCGGTTGCCGACGCCACTGATGCACATGCTCCAGGGCGAGGCGTTGATGAATGATGCCTCGGGCCTGGTGACCTTCAAGTTCGCCCTGGCGGCTGCGCTGACCGGCGTGTTCTCGCTGGCGGATGCGAGCCTCACCTTTGTGCTGGTGGCC
>NZ_JACARK010001268.1:0-361 GCF_013386655.1 Pseudomonas sp. K5002
GCTGCCGGTGTCGGCGTAGGCAGTGGCCAGGAGGCCGTCGAGTTCGTCGTCGCGCACCTGGATCAGGTGGGTTTGGCCGAACTGGCGGTAGACCTCGCTGATGGACCAGCCGGGGGTCGAGGGGCAGATGGTCAGCGTCGGGCCCTGGGTTCCCGGGTGAAGGAGGATGCGTTGGGATTTGGCCCAGGCGTAAGGCAGGAGGCTCATGCTTTTGGGCTTCGTTTGGTTGAGTACATATCCATTCCTTCGGTAACGGCTTCGATTGGTTCCGCTCTTACAGCGGCTCACTTTTGAAAAGCGCAAAAGTAAGCAAAACGCTCTTGCCCCACCACTCGGCTCCTCGCCTAGGCTCGAAGTGCCC
>NZ_JACARK010001269.1:0-931 GCF_013386655.1 Pseudomonas sp. K5002
GCGCCTGCTCGATCACTTGCAGGCCCAGGGCGGTAGGCACGGTCTGACGCGCCTCACGCACAAACAACTGCGCACCGAGGTTGGCCTCCATGGCCGCCATCGCCTGGCTGGCGGCGGACTGAGTCATGCCCACTCGTTCGGAGGCGGCAGTGATGCTGCCGTTGTCCGCCACGGCCACCAGCAGGCGCCAGTGCATCAGGTTCATCATGGCAGTAGCTGTCCTTATGGCAGGATTCTGAAAGATTAATTTTACCCAAGGTGCCATGCCCACGAGACTGAAGGCAACTGTCCTGCGGAGTTGCCCCGATGAAGCTGTATTTTTCCCCGAATGCCTGTTCCCTCGCCTCCCATATCGCGCTGCGGGAATTGGCCCTGCCGTTTGAATTGATTCGCGTCGACAACCAGAAAAAGCTCACGGCTGACGGTGATGATTTCCTGCAGATCAATCCCAAGGGCTATGTAGCCGCACTGCAACTGGACAACGGCGAGGTACTGACCGAAGGCGCGGCCATCCTGCAATACCTGGCCGACCGGGTACCCGCAGCGGGCCTGGCGCCGGCCAATGGCAGCTGGGAACGGGTGCGTTTGCAGGAGTGGCTGAACTTTGTCTCCAGCGAGATTCATGGCGGGCTGGGAGTGTTGTTCAAGGACGCGATTCCCGATGAGGTGAAGGCGCTGTTCAAGGCCACGCTGTTCAAGCGCTTTGCGATTCTGGTGCAGACCCTGGAGCGCCAGGATTACCTGCTGGGCGCGCAGTATTCGGTGGCGGATGCGTACCTGTTTGTGGTGCTGCGCTGGGCGGGGTTGTTTGATATCGACTTGCAGCAGTGGCCGGCGTTGGCGAAGTTTCAGCAGCGGGTCGGTGAGCGGCCGGCGGTGATTGCCGCCCTGGCCGCTGAAAATCCATGACCTGAAATGCGATCAACCTGTA
>NZ_JACARK010001269.1:952-1207 GCF_013386655.1 Pseudomonas sp. K5002
GCTCCCACATTGGGTCTTCATTGGTTTAGAGAATGGGTTTCAAGCCATCGTTTTCGATGAATGCGCTTAACGCCAACACATCCACCGACCCCGAACGATCCTGATCCAGGTGCGCCACCTGGCGGCGCACCGCCTGATGAATACGCCGGGTGCCCTGCCCCAGTTGAACCGTGCCGCGCAGGTCTACCGCCTGCGCCGCCACGATCAACTCAATGCTGCCCAGCCACACCACGCGCTGCACCAGTTGCCGGGCTT
>NZ_JACARK010001270.1:0-509 GCF_013386655.1 Pseudomonas sp. K5002
TGTACGGCGGGCCACGCCTGATCGTGCTCGACGAGCCCAACTCCAACCTCGACACCGTGGGTGAAGCCGCCCTGGCCAGCGCGATCATGCAGATGAAAGCCCAGGGCAGCACGGTGGTACTGGTGACTCACCGTTCCTCGGCGTTGGCCCAGGCCGACAAGCTGCTGGTGCTGAACGAAGGTCGTTTGCAGGCATTTGGTCCGAGCCAGGACGTGCTGCGCGCACTGTCCGGCCAGCAGGAAGCACCACGAGAAAAGGCCGGGGTCAGCCTCAGCCGTCAGTATCAAGCCGGAAGGAATCCAGGCGCATGAGCAGCGACAGCAGCATTCAAATCAACCGCGATTACGAACAGACCCATCCCGAGCACGACGCGCGTTTCTTCGCCCGCATGGGCTGGCTGCTGACGGTGGTCGGCGCCGGCGGGTTTTTCCTCTGGGCCAGTCTGGCGCCGCTGGACCAGGGGATCCCGGTACAAGGCACGGTGGTGGTCTCGGGCAAGCGCAAGGCGG
>NZ_JACARK010001271.1:0-752 GCF_013386655.1 Pseudomonas sp. K5002
CTGCTGCTCAGCGCCGCGCAACTGCTGCTGGGGCGCTACGCAAACCAGCGCGACGTACGTTTCGGCAGCCCGGTAGCCCAGCGCCCACTGGCCGAGTTGCAACCGCTGATCGGCTGCTTCGTCAACACCCTGGTGATGCGCACCGACCTGGCGCCGGGCCTGGATTTTTCCGGTTTGCTCGAGCAGGTACGAGACACCGTACTGGATGCACAACAGCATCAGGACGTGCCGTTTGATCAAGTGGTCGAACACCTGGCGCCAGAACGCAGTCTCGGCCAGACGCCATTGTTCCAAGTGTTGTTCGTGATGCAGAACGCCAACACCACTGCCAGCCAGTGGCCGCAGCTGCAAGTGAGCGAACGCGCAGTGACGGCCGACGCCACCAAGTTCGACCTGAACTGGGAAGTGCATGACGGCGAGGTCCTGTCGGTACTGCTCGAATACCGTAGCGCATTGTTCACCCAGGCCACCGCCGAGCGCTGGCTGGCGCAATGGCAAGCCCTGCTCGAAAGCATGCTGCAAGCACAACAGACGCGTTTGAGTGACTGGTCGCCGTTGACCGTCGCAGAGCGTCAACAGCAATGGGCGTGGAACGCTACCGAGCGCAAATATTCCGGCCCGACGAACTTGCACACGGCCCTGAGCCAGCAAGCCGCGTTGACGCCCAACGCGCCCGCGCTGGTGTTCGAAGGCCAACGCCTGAGCTACGCCGAACTGGACCAACGCGCACAAACCGTTGCCCGAGCCCTGCG
>NZ_JACARK010000129.1:0-4970 GCF_013386655.1 Pseudomonas sp. K5002
CTGCGTTTGCGCCAGGCCAGCACTGCCAGGGCGAGGCCGCTGAGCAGCAGCAACACCGTGGCCGCGATGTGGATAACTTTAAGGGTGGTCAGCGTTTCCATGTTCTCGATTCCTTGAAGGCCGCCCAGTCAGCGTAGTCGCTCAACCGAGGAACAGCTGGTAGGCCGGGTTATCACTTTCATCCCAGTACGGGTAGCCAATGGCCTCCAGCGCCGCCGGCACCAGGTGACGCTCGTCCGCCGGTACTTGCAGGCCCGCCACCACGCGCCCATCGGCGGCGCCGTGGTTGCGATAGTGGAACATCGAGATGTTCCAGCGCCCGCCCAATTTGTTAAGGAAGTTGAACAGTGCCCCCGGACGTTCCGGGAATTCGAAGCGGAACACCACCTCGTCGCTGACATGCGCCGCATGGCCGCCGACCATATGGCGGATGTGCAGCTTGGCCAGTTCGTTTTCCGTCAGGTCCAGCACCGGGAAACCCTGGCTGGTGAGGCTGGCGATCAGCGCGCTGCGCGGGTCGTTTTCCGGGTGGGTCTGCACGCCGACAAAAATGTGCGCCTCGCGCCCGGAGTGGTAGCGGTAGTTGAATTCGGTGATCTGGCGCTTGCCCACGGCCTCGCAGAAGGCCTTGAAGCTGCCCGGTTTCTCGGGGATGGTCACGGCGATGATGGCTTCGCGGCCTTCCCCCAGCTCGGCGCGCTCGGCCACATGGCGCAGGCGGTCGAAGTTGACGTTGGCCCCGGAATCGATGGCCACCAGGGTTTGCCCGGTGATGCCACGGGTCTCGACGTATTTCTTGATACCCGCCACGCCCAGGGCGCCGGCGGGTTCAGTGATGGAGCGGGTGTCGTCGTAGATGTCCTTGATCGCCGCGCAGATTTCATCGGTGCTGACGGTGATCACTTCATCCACGTAATCCTTGCAGATGTCGAAGGTGTGCTGGCCGATCTGCGCCACCGCCACGCCGTCGGCGAAGATGCCCACGGTCGGCAGTACCACGCGCTCGCCCGCCGCCATGGCGGCTTGCAGGCAGTTGGAGTCGTCCGGCTCGACGCCGATGATCTTGATTTCGGGCCGCAGGTATTTCACGTAGGCCGCGATACCGGCAATCAGGCCGCCGCCGCCCACCGGGACGAAAATCGCGTCCAGCGGCCCCGGGTGCTGGCGCAGGATCTCCATCGCCACGGTGCCCTGCCCGGCAATGGTGTGCGGATCATCGTAGGGGTGAATGTAGACGTAGCCTTTTTCGTCGACCAGCTTCAGCGAATACGCCAGGGCTTCCGGGAAAGAATCCCCGTGCAGCACCACTTTGCCGCCACGGGAACGCACGCCTTCGACCTTGATCTCGGGGGTGGTCTTGGGCATCACGATGGTGGCCTTGACCCCCAGCACCTTGGCCGCCAGGGCCAGGCCCTGGGCATGGTTGCCCGCCGAGGCGGTGACCACGCCGCGCGCACGTTCTTCGGCGCTCAGTTGGGTCAGCTTGTTGTAGGCACCGCGAATCTTGAACGAGAACACCGGCTGCAAGTCTTCGCGCTTGAGCCAGACCTTGTTGCCCAGCCGCTCGGAGAGCTGGCGGGCGGTCTGCAGCGGGGTTTCTACGGCAACGTCGTAAACGCGCGAGGTGAGGATCTTTTTGACGTACTGTTCAAGCATCGGAAAGCATCACTGGGCGGGTTGGGCAGGGCCAAGGAGTCTAACCCAGCGTTTGGCCGGGCGACCACACGAAAACCGAGGTTTTGTTGGGTTATACTCGCGCCCCTCTTTACTCCCCGCCCGTTCCGGAGCCCGCATGACCCAGGATCAACTCAAACAGGCAGTGGCCCAGGCCGCCGTCGATTTAATCCTTCCTAAACTCGACGATAAAAGCATCGTCGGTGTCGGCACCGGTTCCACCGCCAATTGCTTTATCGATGCGCTGGCCCTGCACAAGGGCGCGTTCGACGGCGCGGTTGCCAGCTCCGAAGCCACCGCTGCGCGGCTCAAGGGCCACGGTATTCCGGTGTACGAGCTGAACACCGTCAGCGACCTGGAGTTCTACGTCGACGGCGCCGATGAAAGCGACGCACACCTGAACCTGATCAAGGGCGGCGGCGCAGCCCTGACCCGCGAGAAGATCGTTGCGGCCGTGGCCAAGACCTTCATCTGCATTGCCGACGCCAGCAAACTGGTGCCGGTACTCGGCGCGTTCCCGCTGCCGGTGGAAGTGATCCCGATGGCCCGCAGCCACGTGGCCCGCGAACTGGTGAAACTGGGCGGCGACCCGGTGTACCGCGAAGGCGTGCTGACCGACAACGGCAACATCATCATCGACGTGTTCAACATGCAGATCACCAACCCGGTGGAACTGGAGCGCCAGATCAACGCGATCGTCGGCGTCGTCACCAACGGTTTGTTTGCGGCCCGTCCGGCTGACGTACTGCTGCTGGGCACCGCGGAAGGCGTGAAAACGCTTAAGGCGTAATGCAAAACCCGTGTGGGAGCGGGCTTGCTCGCGAAAGCGGTGTATCAGCGCAGGATTTGTTGGCTGACCCACCGCTTTCGCGAGCAAGCCCGCTCCCACATTTTGATTGTGCTGTTTTCAGGTTTTTGGCTGCAACAACAGCGCCACCAACGCACTCCACCCTGTCTGATGCGAAGCCCCCAACCCCCGCCCGGTCTCGCCATGAAAATACTCATGGAACAACACCAGGTCGCGGCTCGCCGGGTCCGCCTCCAACTGTGTATACCCCACCATCGACGGCCTTGAACCGTTCTCATCCCTCAGAAACAGGCTCGTCAACCGCTGGCTCAGCCCCTGCGCAACCTCCTCCAGCGACGCCAGATACCCACTCCCCGCCGGATACTCCACCGAGAAATTATCCGCGTAGTAGCGGTGAAACTCCCGCAGCGACTCAATCAGCATGTAGTTGACCGGCATCCACAACGGCCCGCGCCAGTTGGAGTTACCGCCGTACAGCCGCGAATCGGACTCCGCCGGCTCATAGCGGGCACACAGGGTATTGCCATTCATCTTCAGCGCCAGCGGTTCCTCGGCGAACGCTTTCGACAGCGACCGCACCCCAAAGGTGGAGAGAAACTCCGACTCATCCAGCATCCGCCGCAGCAAATCCTTGGTCCGCTCCCCCCGCAACAGCGCCAGCAGCAGGCGATTACCCTGCCCCGGCTCGTTCCAGCGCGACACCAGCTTGGCCAGGTCCGGCCGGTGTTTCATAAAACCCAGCAATCGCTCGCGCAACCCCTCCAGCCCTTCATGCTCGCGCTGCTCCAGCACCAGCACCGCAAACAGCGGCATCAGGCCGACTATGGAGCGCAGGCGCACCGGTTCGCTTTCACCGCCAGGCCGATGCAGCACGTCATAGAAAAACTGGTCCTGCTCATCCCACAAGCCTTCATCGCCATTGTCGACGCGGTTGATCGCCCCGGCGATATACAGGAAGTGCTCAAAGAACTTCACCGCGATATCCACATACACCACGTTGCGCTTGGCCAATTCCAGGCCGATACGCATCAGGTCCAGCGCGTACGCCGCAACCCACGCTGTGCCGTCCGCCTGGTCCAACTGATAACCCGGCGGCAAATCAGCCGAGCGATCAAACAGCGCAATGTTGTCCAGCCCAAGAAACCCACCCTGGAACAGGTTGCGGCCCTCGGCGTCCTTGCGGTTGACCCACCAGGAAAAATTCAGCAGCAGCTTGTGGAAGATCCGCTCCAGGAAATCCATGTCGCCCACGCCATTCAGCGCCTTGTCCTGCTGATACACCCGCCAACTGGCCCAGGCATGCACCGGCGGGTTGGCGTCGTCGAAACGCCACTCGTAGGCCGGCAACTGACCGTTGGGGTGCATGAAGCGGTCTTTCACCAACAGCAACAGTTGCTGCTTGGCATAACCGGGGTCGATCAGGGCAACGGCCACCGCCTGGAACCCCTGGTCCCAGGAGGCATACCACGGATATTCCCAGGTGTCGGGCATCGAGAGAATGTCGAAATTCGACAAGTGCCGCCAATGGGTATTACGGATATGCAAACGCTCGGGCGGCGGCGCGGGCTGGGCCGGGTCGCCGTCGAGCCATTGATTCACGTCGAAGTAGTACAGCTGTTTGGACCACAGCAACCCGGCCAGGGCCTGGCGCTGCACATTGCGTGCGTCTTCATCGGCGATGCCCTGTTGCAGCGCCGCGTAAAAGTCATCGGTCTCCTGGCGGCGCTCTTCGAATAGCTTGCGCGCATTGATCCACGGCGCCTCCACCGGGGCGAAGCGCAGGTACAGGGTTTTGCTTTCCTGGCCCGCCAGCTCGAGGATGAAACGCGCAGCCACCTTGGTACCCGCATCCCGGCGAATCGCTGCTTGCGCCCCCGTGGTCACATAGTCGTTGATCCCGTCCTTGAACGGCCCCGGCGCCGGTTGCCCGTCCAGCCTGGGGTAGTTGGTTTCGTTCTCGCAGAACAGCCATTCCACCCCGTCCTGGCCCCAGGCACTCAGGTGGCGATCGAACAGCTCATGGTGCCGCGCCACCACCTGTTCGCCCTCCAGGCGCAATTCAGGCTTGGGGGCATCGTGGGTCCAACTCCAGTCGTTGCGCGCCCACAGGTGCGGCATCACCTGCAAGCGTGTGGGCTGGTCCGATCGGTTGTGCACGGTGATGCGCATGAACACGTCATCGGGCTGGTGCTTGGCGTATTCCACCGTGACGTCGCAGTAGCGGTTGTCTTCGAAAACCCCGGTATCGAGGATTTCGTATTCGGCATCCCCCAGGCCACGCCGGGCGTTTTCGGCGATCAGGTCGTCATAGGGAAAAGCCGCGTGGGGGTATTTGTAGAGCATGCGCATGTAGGCATGGCTCGGCACGCCATCGACGAAAAAGTACAGTTCCTTGACGTCTTCGCCGTGGTTGCCCTCGGCGTTGTTCAGGCCGAACAGGCGTTCCTTGATGATCGCGTCGCGCTCGTTCCACAGCGCCAGGCCCAGG
>NZ_JACARK010001272.1:0-659 GCF_013386655.1 Pseudomonas sp. K5002
GCGCCGGCGGCATCGGGGCAGACGCCGCCACATACGGGTTGGGGCTTTGGCAACCCGCCAGGCCCAGGCCCAGCAGGATCAGTCCAAGACAGCGCTTCATTTCGACCTCCGCAGACTGGGCCGCTTAAACCGGACGGCAGATCCAGTGCAAATAACGCCCAAGTCCGGCAAAGCTTGGGTGACGACGGTGTGCGAGCTCCATCTCCAACAAATCCTGCAACTCGGCGCGGGCCTGGAATTCCACCGGCATATAGTCGTGGAACACCCGCACGCCACTTTGGGTTTCGACCTGCCACAGGCCCTCTAGTTGCGTCGCCAACTCCCGTGGGTCCAGGGGTTGTTGCGGCGTGAGGCTCTGCTTTTCGCCGGCCATATCGTTCTTGCGCATTTTGCGGAAGTGGCCTTTGAGCAGGTTGCGGTAAATCAAGGCATCGCGGTTATAGAAGGCCAGGGACAGCCAGCCACCGGGCGCGGTCAACTGGTGCAGCACCGGCAGGATCGCATGGGGTTCGGCCAGCCATTCCAGCACGGCGTGGCACAGCACCAGGTCGTAGGGCTCGGTGAGTTGGCCCAGCAGGTCTTGCCAGGGGGCTTGAATGAACGTGGCTGTCTGCCCGGCTTCGGCGAAACGCTGGCGGGCGCCTTCGAGCATCGGCTCG
>NZ_JACARK010001273.1:0-1089 GCF_013386655.1 Pseudomonas sp. K5002
GTCGCGACGCCAGGGCTGACGGCACCCACAGCGTTGCGGTGGGCTCTGAGGCCAGCGTGACGGCCAGCAGTAATGAAGGGGTTGCCTTGGGCAACAAGGCCAGCGCGCAACACAATTACGGCGTTGCACTGGGCAGTGGCTCAACGACGCAAAACCTGAAGGCGGTTGCGCCGGTGACGATCAATGGCACTGCATACAGTGTCGATAGTACGTCGGCCATGGGCGTGGTCAGCCTGGGTAATGCCAGCCAGACTCGCCAACTGATCAACATGGCCCCCGGAGCGGTAAGCAACACCAGCACCGATGGCGTCAATGGCGCCCAGTTATTCGTTGCCTACGATGCGATCCAGAAGCTCGGGGATCGGGAGTTGGCGGCCACTCAGTCGGTGGCGGATGCCCTCGGTGAGGGTACTGCGGTCAAGGACGGCAAGGTGGTGCTGCCGGCCTTTTCCCTGACCAGCCTGGGTACTGGCGTGGCACAGCCCACATCGGTGGTGGGGGCGATCAAGGCCCTGGATCAGGCCCATAAAGGTACGCAGGAAGCCTTGAATGATGTTGATCAACTGGCCAACGCAACGGCAGGGCAAGTTCGTTTGGCGATGGCTGAGAAATACCTGCGATGGAGCGAGGACCAGCAGGCCTACACGGCCAGCGAAGGCGCCCGCCCTGAGAGCCGAATTGCCAATGTAGCCGCAGGTGTGGCTGCTACCGACGCGGTGAACAAGGGCCAGTTGAACGCAGTGGAAAGTATGGCCAATAACGCGAACAGCCTTGCTGCCAGCGCGCTGTCCGGTGCCAACGCAGCGATGGCCACCGCTGACGATGCCCGCAAAACGGCAAGCGCGGCGCAAGAGGGTGCCGACGCAGCCCTCCAAACGGCGGCGGGAGCACGGGCAACGGCAGATAGTGCGCAGAGCACCGCCAAGGACGCCTCTAGCTCGGCCGAAACCGCACAGAAAGCTGCAGAAGCCGCGCAAGGTTCTGCCACTGCCGCGATGGGGGTGGCATCAACCGCGCAGGCGACAGCTGATGCTGCCCAAGGCACCGCCAGCTCGGCACTGGGGTCGGCAAGCGGCGCGCAGCAACTGG
>NZ_JACARK010001274.1:0-491 GCF_013386655.1 Pseudomonas sp. K5002
GTCGCCAAGCCGGCCAACAGCGCCAGGCCCCAGCCGACGTTGACGCTGCGCACCGCCGATTGCTGGCCGGTGTTACGCAGGAACGCGAGAATCGCCGCCAACACCAGGATCGCTTCCAGGCCTTCGCGCAGCAGGATCAGCAAACCGGAGATGTAGCTCAGGGACCAGCTCAAGCCATCGCTGCCCAGCAGGCCGGCCGACTCGGTGAGCTTGCCCTTGGCCACATCCAGGCGCTGCTGCACTTGCTCGATCGGCAAGCCGTCCTGCAATGACTGCCGGTAGGCCATCAGGGCCTTTTCGGTGTCCTTGCGCACGTTGGCATCAACGTTATCGAGGGAGCTTTCAACCAGCTCGAAACCTTCCAGGTAGGCGGCTACCGACAGGTCGTAGGCCTGCTCGTGCTCGCCATTGCGGAACGCGGCGAGGCTTTTGTCGAGGGTGGCCGCGGTGTAATCAAGCAACTGCGCCGGGCCACGCTTGACCTGCGGCGG
>NZ_JACARK010001275.1:0-825 GCF_013386655.1 Pseudomonas sp. K5002
GATGAGTCACGGTCACGGTGCAGCCGGCCAGCAGCAGTTCCATGGCCATCGGGCGACCGACGATGTTCGAGGCGCCGACGACGACGGCATCCAGGCCATACAGATCGACGCCGGTGCTTTCCAGCAGGGTCATGATGCCCTTCGGGGTGCACGGGCGCAGCAGCGGGATACGCTGGGCCAGGCGGCCGACGTTATAAGGGTGGAAACCGTCGACGTCCTTGTCCGGGCGGATGCGTTCGAGCAATTTCGACGCGTCCAGATGCTCGGGCAATGGCAGTTGCAGCAGGATGCCGTCGATGGCCGGATCGTCGTTGAGGCTGTCGATCAGGTCGGTGAGGGCCTGTTGGGTGGTGTCTTCAGCCAAGTCGTAGGCTTTGGAAATAAAGCCGACCTCTTCACAGTCTTTACGCTTGTGCGAGACATAAACCTGAGAGGCAGGATCGCTGCCGACCAGGATCACCGCGAGGCCCGGCGTGCGCAGGCCTTGTTGGCTGCGCTCGGCGACTCGTTTGGCGATCTGCTGGCGCAGGCTGGCGGCGATTGATTTGCCGTCGATAAGTTGTGCAGTCATTACGCGTGATTAACCATCGAGAGGGGGAAGAAAAGTGCGCGCATTCTCGCATGCCATGGCGTGAGGGCAAAGGCGCTTGGTCTGCAAATTCCCCTAACCCCTTAAATAAAATGAATTTTTTATAAAAAGGATTTGACGGGTTTCGGGTCCATCTATACTATTCGTCGCACTTGTCGGGCACAGCCTAGCACTGGTTAGTTTGTAATCCTCCAAGAGTACAGATTAATAAGGCGCCCGTAGCTCAGCTGGATAGA
>NZ_JACARK010001276.1:0-1389 GCF_013386655.1 Pseudomonas sp. K5002
CCGCGTGCCCGGCGTTCGCCGCCGGCCAGCCACTGAACCCGAAAAAACTTATCCAGGACATGGTCGTCGGCCTGGCCGGTGGCACCGACGCCAAGTTCGCTGGCAGCCCGTATCCGGGCAAAGCCATCGGCGAACACGCCGGCAACCCGCACCAGCCAATCGTCAATGGTCTGGTGGATGCGGAAACCCTGTGGTCCTGCACCACCTGCCGCGCCTGCGTGGAAGAGTGCCCGATGATGATCGAGCACGTGGACGCCATCGTCGACATGCGCCGCCACCTCACCCTGGAAAAAGGCGCGACCCCGAACAAGGGCGCCGAAGTCCTGGAAAACCTGATCGCCACCGACAACCCGGGCGGTTTCGCACCGGGCGGGCGGATGAACTGGGCGGCGGATTTGAACCTGCCCTTGCTCAGCGACAGGAAAACCGTCGACGTGCTGTTCTGGGTCGGCGACGGTGCCTTCGACATGCGCAACCAGCGCACCCTGCGCTCGTTCGTCAAAGTGCTGAAAGCCGCCAAGGTCGACTTCGCCGTACTGGGCCTTGAGGAGCGCGACAGCGGCGACGTGGCCCGGCGCCTGGGCGATGAAGCGACTTTCCAGCTGCTGGCCGCACGCAATATCCAGACCCTGGCCAAGTACAGCTTCAAGCGCATCGTCACCTGCGACCCCCACAGTTTCCACGTGCTGAAAAACGAATACGGCGCCTTCGGCGGCAACTACCTGGTGCAGCACCACAGCACCTACATGGCCGAACTGATCGACGCCGGCGCCCTGAACCTGGGCCAGCACAAAGGCAACAGCGTGACCTATCACGACCCGTGCTACCTGGGCCGCTACAACGGTGAGTACGAAGCACCGCGCCAAGTGCTGAGGGCGCTGGGGATCGAGGTCAAGGAAATGCAGCGCTCCGGTTTCCGCTCGCGCTGCTGCGGCGGCGGTGGCGGGGCGCCGATCACCGATATTCCCGGCAAGCAGCGGATTCCCGACATGCGCATGGAAGACATCCGCGAGACCGGCGCCGAACTGGTGGCCGTGGGTTGTCCACAGTGCACGGCGATGCTGGAAGGCGTGGTCGAACCGCGTCCCTTGATCAAGGACATTGCCGAACTGGTAGCTGACGCGTTGCTTGAAGACGCGGCACCGGCCAAGGCGCCGAAACGCGAACCTGCGGAGGTGCATTGATGAGCGACATTATCCGCCGCGACCCACGGGCCGAATGGATCGCCCGTAACCGCCTGCACCCGCTGCACGCGGCGATGCAGCCGGTGCAACACAGCTGGATGGGGCCCAATGGGGTCATCCGCAAGAACGTGCACGGTGTCGGTTTTATCGGCCCCAACGGCATCAAGCGTATTGACCGCAGCGGCGCCCAGCAGGGCGGCGCGGC
>NZ_JACARK010001277.1:0-790 GCF_013386655.1 Pseudomonas sp. K5002
CAGGCCGAAGAACACCAGCAGGCTCCAGCCCAGGCTGCGTTGTTGCAGGCCGCTGGCCAGGCTTTGGTCCTGGGCCTGGCCGGTGGCGGCGACGGCAGGGTTGCCGCCCAGGTCCACGGTGATCGATTGCGGCGGGTAGCACAGGCCGGCATCGGCGCAGCCTTGCCAGCCGAGCTTGACCTGGCCGGTGGCGCCAGCGGGAATCTTCACTTCCAGGCCCTGGCGATAGACTTGCTGCTCGCCGAAGAACTCGTCGCTGTGGGCTTCGCCCTGGGGCAACGTCGGCTTTTCGGCCAGGCCATCGAATTTCATGCGCTGCTGGTACAGGTAGTAACCGTCGGCAATCTGCCAATACAACTGGGTTTCGCCGGAGGCCAGACGCTCGGAGGTAAAGGTGAAGGCTTTGCCTACCGGGAGGAAGTCGGGTTTGGTCTCGAATGGATTGTTGCCAGGCGCGGCCTGGGCGAATCCAGCAAACACTACCAGCAGAAAGATAAACAGATGCCGCATGATCAAGCCTTAGTTCGAAGCAAGTGGGACACACAATGTGTGGCGTTGATTAACCGATGATTAACCGGGCTATCCTAGAAAGAAGCGATTATCCGGGATTCTTGGCGTTGGCGGCATAATGCACGCTTAATCCACTGCCTTTTTAATCACCCTCACATTTTGCAAAGGGTTCACCATGCACGTACTGGTCTGTGAAGACGACGAGCTGATCGCCAGCGGCATTGTTGCCGGGCTCAGCGCCCAGGGCCTGACGGTCGAGCGCGTCGGCACGGCTGCGGCT
>NZ_JACARK010001278.1:0-2770 GCF_013386655.1 Pseudomonas sp. K5002
TCAGTACCTGGTCGGCCAGGCTCAGGATCAGCTGTTCGCGACCAATCACTGTGCTGGGCGGCGGTTGCAGGTTGGGCACGTCCACCGTCGGGGCGGGTACCAGCGCCTGGGCGATGGCGCCTTCACTCACTGCCTGCATCGTCACCGGCGCGACAAACCGATAACCCCGGCCCGGCACGGTGACGATGTAGCTGAAGTTGCCGTCATCCCCCAGCGCCCGGCGCAGCGCAACGATCTGCGCGCGCAGGTTGCATTCCTCCACCACCACTTTGGGCCAGGCGAAAGAGATCAGCTCGGACTTTTCCAGCAACTCGCCAGCCCGGCTGGCGAGGGCGATCAGCAAGTACAAGGCGCGGCTGCCGAGGGTCACCGGCTCGCCGTTGCGCAGCAATACATGCTGGCGCGCCAACAAGAGAAAGGGGCCGAAACCGATTGCATTCTCGGTGTGGTCCGGGGCCTGGGGGACGAGGTCCGTGAAGGACACTGCGGGGTATTTGCTCGAACTCATCAATTTGTCCTTTTTTGTAGTCGGGCTTGTTATTGGCGATCAGGCCATTCGCCCTTTTGGGTGCTTACGTGCGGCAGCAGGCTTGGAGAGTTGAAGTCGATCAAAAAGGTGAGAGTTGTCGCCCTCCTTTGGGGCATGGACGTTGTTATAGGGCGCGGGGCCGTTGGGTTTCAGGCGATGAGACTGTTTCAATTTAGAAACATTTTATTACTAGAAAACCTGATGTAGCAGAATGTATGCCAGTTGGCATGTAACAAAGATGACAACAACCGTATGAAATTTATGGGGATTTTTGAGGTCGTCGAAAGCGGGGGAAGTTGGGTGTTCGGAAAGGCGAATATTTCTAATTGTGTCGTTCGGGATGCCGAATAAAACGGCGGTGGTTTGGCGTGGTTTTTTTGGCTGTGTATCAGACTGTGTATCAGCACCCACCTGATACACCGGCATGAATAGAAGGAGGAAACGCGACACAGACGGGATACACGCCTGGCTTTAAATCTGTCTACCAGATGGCGCAGGCGGTCACCCACCGCACAAGCGCCCTGGCCACATTCAGTCAAGCCAGGAGATTCAACAATGAAGCGCCATTACGCAGCCCTTGCCGCCACCCTCGCACTGTCCCTCGGTGCCTTCGCCGCCACCGCCCATGCCGAGGATGCCAAGCCTCAGGAAAAATGCTTCGGCGTGTCCCTCGCCGGTGCCAACGATTGCGCCGCCGGTGCCGGGACTTCCTGCGCCGGCACCGCCAAGGCGGATTACCAGGGCAACGCCTGGGTGCTGGTGGACAAAGGCACCTGCACCCAGATCAAAACCCCCAAAGGCTTCGGCAGCCTGACGGAACAACCATGATTGCCCTGGCCCCTGCGGTGCTCAAGCGTGTGCTGCCTGAGGCGCTGCTGTTGCTGGTGGCCCGCCTCGGGATCGCTTCGGTGTTTTTCCTCTCGGGCCGCACCAAGGTGACCGGTTTCCTGCAGCTCAAGCCGTCGACCTACACCTTGTTTCGCTCGGAATACGCCTTGCCGCTGGTGCCGCCGGACTGGGCAGCGCACCTGGCGACCTACGCCGAGCATCTGTTCCCGCTGTTGCTGGTGCTGGGCCTGCTGACCCGCCCGGCGGCTGCCGCGCTGTTGGGCATGACCCTGGTGATCGAGGTGTTCGTATACCCCGACGCCTGGCCGACCCACCTGACCTGGGCCGGGCTGTTGCTGCCGCTGCTGGCGTATGGCGGCGGGGCCTGGTCACTGGACCGCGTGCTGTCCGGCCAACGCCGTTAACCCTTTCACAACAATGATCAGGCCCCAAGGCCTGTGGAGAGTCGCATGCGTATTCTTTCTTCCCTGGCGATCGCCATGGCACTCGCTACACCGTTGGTGGCCTCGGCCGCCGATGCAGCCAAGCCCCAGCCGGGCACCGGTAAAAGCGTGGTGATCGTGCCCGGTTCCTTTGTCGACGGCTCCGGCTGGCGAGTGGTGCACGACATTCTGATTCACAAGGGCTACAAGGTCACCGTGGTGCATCAGGGCCATGAAAGCCTCGCCGCCGACGTGGCCGAGGCCCGCGAAGTGCTGGAGCAGCAGGTCGGCCCGGTGGTGCTGGTGGGTCACAGCTCCGGCGGCGGGGTGATCTCGATTGCCGGTGACCGCGACAAGGTCAAGTCGATGGTCTATGTCTCGGCCCTGCAACCGGAAGTCGGCGAGAACATGAGCCAGCTGCTGTCGTCGATGCCGGCGCCGAGCAATGACGTGATGCAGACCCGCGACGGGCATCTGTTCTTTGATCGCACCAAGTTCAATGCCGATTTTGCTGCCGACCTGACCACCAACCGCACCGACTTCATGGCCGCCTCCCAGGTGCCGGCCACCACCGCGCTGTTCGGCGGCACCGTGTGGGCCGCGGCCTGGCACAAGAAGCCGACCTACGCCGTGGTGTCCACCGAAGACCGTGCCCTGAGCCCCGATCTGCAGCGCTGGATGTACAAGCGCGCCGGCTCGAAAGTCACTGAAATCAAGGCCAGCCACTCGGTGTACATCTCCCAGCCCGAGGCTGTGGCGAAGGTCATCGAAGACGCGGCATCCGTCATCAAATAAACCCCACCCCCGAGGAGTAATACCCATGAGTACATCCATCAAATCCCGCTTGAGCCTTGCCACTGCTGCCGCCCTGATCGCCATGGCGTCCGCTTCCTTCGCGGCGGCCGCCAGCGCCGCCGACCAGCCGGAACAGCCGGGTCGTTGCTACGGCGTGAACAACTGCAAGGGCGAA
>NZ_JACARK010001279.1:0-522 GCF_013386655.1 Pseudomonas sp. K5002
CAGCCAGCTCCGCCAGGCGCGCCTTCAAGTGCCAGGCCACCAGCATGCCCGGCAATTCGTCGGCGTGCAGTGACGACTGGATGTAGACCTTGCCTTCGGCCTGCTCCGGCCCGAAGTGGAAACTGTGGATTTGTCGCTCCGTGCCCGGCACCGGCGCCACAAGTGGATGAATCTGATGACGCATGAAGGCTCCTTAGTGGCTGGGGCCGAGAAAGGCCAGCCAGCGACGCTCCGCCAGACGAAACAGACCGACCAGGGCAAAGGTCACGGTCAGGTAGATCAGCGCAGCGATACCGAATGATTGAAAGGTCATGTAGGTGGCCGAGTTGGCGTCCCGGGCGACTTTCAGGATATCCGGGATGGTCGCGGTGAAGGCCACCGTCGTCGAGTGCAGCATCAGGATCACTTCATTACTGTAGTACGGCAGCGAGCGGCGCAGGGCCGACGGCATGATCACGTAGGCATACAGCTTCCAGCCGCTGAGGCCGTAGGCTTTCGCCGCTTCGACTTCGCCGTGGGCCA
>NZ_JACARK010001280.1:0-1463 GCF_013386655.1 Pseudomonas sp. K5002
GCTTGCAGTTGCTCGGCATCGCTGTCGAGGAATGCGCCGTTAAGCTGTTCGGCACCGAGGTTTTCGCCGGGGAAACTCTGCAGCCCGCTGGCATTCAGCGCGGCGCGCAGGCTGACGGGCCCGAAGGTGCGCGAACGGGTGAGAATGGCCTCACGCAGCAGGCGGATGTTCGCGTCGCTGGCCACGCCGCTGAGGGCGTTGATGCGCACGGTGGGGTCGTTGTCGTCATCGGCATCCAGGCGCGGATGCAGGTCGGCCCAGTATTCGCGCAGCAGCGCGTTGATCAGTGCGAGTGCGTCGGCAAGCCCTGCAATGCCCTGGAGGGCGAGGGCGGCTTGCAACAGGAAATGGGTGATGCGCAGGTCTTTGCTGCGTTGCAGGAGGTCGAGACTTTGCTGCTGGATGCTGCGCCATTCCGGAGGTTCGGCAGGCAGGATCGAGTCGCCCATGCTGCGCTCGGGTTGACCCTGTGCGGCACGCTCAAGATGCAAGTAATCGGCGTCATATTCCAAGTCTTCGCCACAGGGCGAAGTCGCGGAAACGGCGGCGAGCAGCAGAGGCACATCCACTAAATTCGATCTCCCTATCAGCCCGTTAGATGACGGGCAACTCATGCATTAGTTGCGCGAGGAACTTTGCATGTTTTCTTGGTCTTATTTAGCGCTTTGACATCATGCTGATTTCAAAGTGCCATCATTGATGTTCAAGAAGTTGTGCATTTTTGGTGTAGTACTTATGCCTTGTCAAGGTAAGCTATTCGCCCTCTATGACAGATGTGCGGTGCTTAACATCTTGTGCGACTGATCAGTCGAAGCAGGTGCCGAGGCAGGATTTTTGTCATACAGGCCGGTTAAGATCAGCAATTACGCGGGTTGAAGCAGGCTTTCAAGGTTTTGAAAGGATCTGTCGTGGATCTCTCGGAGCATTTCTCCCAGGGAACGGCCGCGCGCGAAGTATCAGCAAGGAGGCAAGATGTCGCTGTGCTTGACTATCACTAGTTATCACAAGATTACCCCTGGCCAGTGTTCTGAAAAGTCCCTGGACCAGGGAGTGATGGCTATTGGCCGCGGTTCCGAAAATGACTGGGTACTGCCTGATCCAGAACGTCTTGTTTCCACGCAACATTGCGTTATTCAGTACAAAGATGGTCGTTACTACTTAACTGATAACAGCACTAATGGAGTTGAGTTAGTGCATGCCGGTATTCGTTTGCGGCGGGGAAGCAGCGAGCCATTGCAGGACGGCGAACTGATCCGCATCGGCGATTACGAGATCCAGGCGCGTATCGATTTCAACCTGAAAGTGACAGATACCCCGTCTTTCACCGGTGACGCTTCCAACAGTTTCGAAGCCCTGATGGGCGCCGCCGTGAAGGCCCCGACGCCACCTCCGGTGATCGCGCCGCAGTTCCAGGGCGCCTCGTCGATGGACACCCTGCCGGACCTGTTCGACTTCCTCGCGCC
>NZ_JACARK010001281.1:0-942 GCF_013386655.1 Pseudomonas sp. K5002
ACGCCTTGGCGCCCTCGCGACCGTGCTCGCCGAGCCAGGGCTGCGCCCGGCCAGCGAGGCTTTCCCGCTGTGCCACAAACAAGCCGCAACGCTTGCGACCGAACCGCTGGATTGGTCAAACCTGGAAGACGTCTACCCGCTGTCGTCGATGCAACAAGGCATGCTGCTGCACACTTTGCTGCAACCCCACAGTGGCATCTACCTGATGCAACAGCGCTACAGCTGGGACGGCGTATTGCAACGCCCGGCCATGGAGGCCGCCTGGCAACTGTTCCTCGACCGCCACCCGATGATGCGCACCGCGTTCTGGTGGCAGGACGACCACGAACCGCTGCAATGTGTGTATCGCAAGACAGCTGCGGCGTTCGATTGGCAAGACTTGCGTCACCTGGATGACGCGCAGCAGCACCTCGCCATGGACCAGGCCCTGGAAGCCCAGCGCGTGCAGGGTTTCGACATGAGCAGCGCACCCTTGACCCATCTGCGGGTGTTCCAGCTCGATGAACAGCGTTTTGCGGTGGTGCGCAGTTTCCACCATATCCTTACGGACGCGTGGTGCTTCGGCCTGTTGATGGAGGACCTGCTGGCGATCTATCAGGCCCTCGTACGCCAAGAGCCCGTGGCGCGCCCGCGCTTGCGTTCGTTCCGCGGCTACATGAGCTGGTTGGAACGCCAGGACATGGCCGCTGCACATGCCTTCTGGCAAGCCGACCTGGCCGGTTTCAGCGAGCCGACGCCGCTGCACGTGGACAGCGCCCTCGCCGGTCCGGAACAGGCGCCGGAACAGGTCGGCGACTTCGACCAGACCTTAAGTATCAGCCAGACCCAACGTTTGCAGCAGCTGTGCCAGCATTACCAATTGACGCCCAACACCTGGATCCAGGGCGCTTGGGCACTGCTGTTGTCGCGCTACAGCGGCAACCGCGACGTGCTGTTCGGCGT
>NZ_JACARK010001281.1:1007-1679 GCF_013386655.1 Pseudomonas sp. K5002
TTCGGCGTCACCGTGGCCGGTCGCCCAACCGATCTGGCGGGTGTCGAGGAAATGGTCGGGCTGTTCATCAACAGCTTGCCGTTGCGCGTTGATGTCGACCCGCAAGCGCCAGTCGCGGGCTGGCTGCAGGCTCTGCTGTCACACAACGCTCGCCTGCGTGAACATGAAAGCGCATCGCTGGTGGATATCCAGCGCAGCAGCAACGTGCCTCGCGGCCAACCGCTGTTCGACAGCCTGGTGGTGTTCGAAAACGCACCGTTGGATATCAGCAGCGTGCAACTGGATGCCTTCAGCATCGATATCTATGAAGATCGGGTGCACACCAACTTCCCGATGACGGTGGTGTTGTACCCCGGCGATCGCCTGGGCATTCGCTTGTCCTATGACAACCAGCGCTTCAGCACCGACACCGTGCAGCGCATGCTCGGGCATCTGGTGCAATTGCTTTCGAGCATGCTCGACGCGCCAGAAGCGCCACTGGGCACGGTGCACATGCTGCCAGCCACCGAGCGCGAGCAACTGCAAGTGGCGTGGAACCGCAGCGAGGTCGATTTCCCGCTGGCTCGAGGCTACGCCGAGCTGTTCGCTGAACAGGCGCACCGCCGGCCACAACAGATTGCCGCTGTGCACCAGCACGAATCCTTGACCTACGCCGAGCTGGACCGTCGCGCC
>NZ_JACARK010000013.1:0-18870 GCF_013386655.1 Pseudomonas sp. K5002
TACCGCCCCGAGCGCTTGCCCGAAGGGTTCAACCGCGGCAACGAGAGTTGGGGCTGGTTGCTGGATCCGGCCTGGGGCGCACGCACTGCGTTGCAGAGCGACGCCGCCATCGGCGCCCTCGACGCGGCGCTGGCCGTGCAAGGCGCGGGCCTCGCGAGCTTCAAGGACATCGGCAACATGAGCATCGAAGAGATCGATGTACTGGCCGATATCCTGGTGCGTAAACAGAAGGAAGGCCACTTCGCGGCGTTCTGGTCCGATGACGAGGAAGCCGCGCAACTGATGCTCAGCCCGAGCATCGATATCCAGAGCCTGTGGTCACCGACCCTGATGCGCCTGCATCGGGCCGGGGTCAAATACCGCCTGGCGGTGCCCCGTGAAGGCTATCGCGCCTGGTTCGGCGGGTTGTCGCTGTCGCGCCATGCCAAGGGCCCGGTGCTGGATGCGGCCTATGCCTACCTCAACTGGTGGCTGTCCGGCTGGCCGGGTGCGGTGATGGCGCGCCAGGGTTATTACATCGGCAACCCGGCTCGCAGCCGTGATCACCTGAGCGGTGCCGAATGGGACTACTGGTACGCCGGGCTGCCCGCCCGGGAAGAGCTGTTGGGCAGCGATGGCTTGCCGCTGATCGATGTGGGTGACGTGCGCGACGGCGGTTCCTATGAACAGCGCATGGGGCATATCGCGGTGTGGAACTCGGTGATGGATGAGCACAACTATCTCGTGCGGCGTTGGGGGGACTTCATGCGGGCGCGAACGTCGTAACGACACCCTGTCGCCAAATTAATGACATATAAACTCCCGTATTTATTGGGTGCACTTCTTCTCTTGCGCAGCTAATCTGGATAATTCAAATATCCCTGTAAAAAGGATATTTATTTGACGCCGGTTCAGCTATCGCGAGGGACGCGTATGACGAAGGGACGTTTCGGCTGGAGGGGGCAGGCGCTGCCAGAGGGCAACAGAATGAGGTGGCGCCATACGTTTCAAACCCGGATTGCCGGGGTGCTGGCGCTGCTGTTGCTGGTGGTCGTGGCGGCGGTGTATTTCGCGGTGAAGACCGCCACCAATCGCGCCGTGGAAAACCAGGCCCAGGTGCAGCTGGAAACCGGCAGCCAGGTGTTCGAACGCCTGCTCGACCTGCGTGGCCGGCGCCTGCAATACGGCTTGAACTGGCTGACGGCGGACCTGCCGTTTCGCCAGGCTGTCGCCGATGGCGAACCCGACGCGATTCTCGCGACCCTGCGCCGGCATGGCACCGGCCTGAGTTCCAGCGAGGTATTTGTGCTGGGGCTCGACGGCCGCGTGATGGTCAGCACGTTACCGGCGCTGACGTCCGGCCAGGCCTTTCCCTATAACGATGCCTTGCGCCAGGCCCGGCGCAGCGGCCTGCAAATGTTGATCGTGGCCCTGGATGGCCGGCCTTTCCTGCTGGTGCAACAGGAAGTCGTCGACCCCGCGCCGATCGCCCGTGTCGCCATGGGCTTTCCGATGGACGAAATATTTGCCAGTGAATTGCGCTCCATGAGCAACCTGGAAGTGTCGTTCATCAGCGCGCAGCATGGTCAGCCCGGCGAATTGTTCAGTACTCAGCCCGAGGCGCTACAGGCGTCGATTGCCAGCGACCTGCAGGGCGCGTACATCACTCCGGTGGCGCAATTGAACCTGTTCCACGGCCAGCGCTATCTCAGCCAGGTGCTGCCGTTGGGCAACACGGCAGACGGTGGCGAGGTCCGGGTGCTGCTGCAAAGCCCGCTGGACCACGCCCTTGAATCCTTCGCGCCGCTGGACCGGCAATTTCTCGCGATCGCCCTGGTGGTGCTGCTGGTGTCGCTCGCGGGTGCGTTGTTTCTGGCGCGGCGGGTTTCACGCCCACTCAATGCGTTGGTGCAGGCGGCCGAACGCATCGGGGCCGGTGACTATCGCACACCGGTACAGGTGCGCAGCCACGATGAGTTCGGCCTGCTGGCCCAGGCCTTCAACGCCATGCAAACCGGGATCGCGGTACGCGAGCGACAACTGGCCCACAACGCCTTGCACGACCCGCTCACCGGCCTGCCTAACCGCGCGCGGGCCATGGAACGCCTGGGCAGCGCCATCAGCGCTGGCCGGCCGGTGGTGTTGCTGTACCTGGGGATTGAAAACTACCGGGTGATCAACGAAGGCTACGGCCCGGAAGGCGTGGAAGAAATGCTCCGCGAAGCCAGCCGCTGCCTGCTGTCGAGCCTGTCGGCCAGCGACACCGCCGCGCGCATCACCGGCAGCGAGTTTTTGCTGCTGCTGGAAAACACTGCGATCGACCGCGCGGTGGCCCTGGCTGACCGCTTATATGGGCTGCTCACCGAACCCCAGCGCATAGGTGGCGATGAATTGCGCCACGAAGTGAGCATCGGCATCGCCGCCTACCCGGCCGACGGCCAGCAGGTTGAAGAGCTGATCAGCCGCGCCGCGATTGCCCGCCACGATGCGGCAGCGTTCCCGGGTTACTTACAGATCTACCAGCAGGACCGCGACCTCGCCCATCAACGCCAGATCAGCCTGATTCGTGACCTGCGCCGGGCGCCGACGGAGGGCGAGTTGTACCTGTGTTACCAGCCCAAGCTCGACCTGCACCATGGCCATGTGCGCCAGGCCGAAGCGCTGTTGCGCTGGCAGCACCCGACCCTGGGCCTGGTGTCGCCGGCCGAGTTCATTCCCCTGGCCGAGCGCACCGGCAGCATGGGCAGCCTGACCCAGTGGGTGATCGAAGAAGCCATTCGCCAACTGGCCGAGTGGGCGGTGCGCGGGTTGGAGGTGCAGTTGTCGGTGAACATCTCGGTGGATGACCTCGCCGATGACGGCCTGGCCCCGCGGGTGACCGAGTTGCTGGCGCACTACCGGGTATCGGCCCGGCAACTGATTTTCGAAATCACCGAAAGCGCGATCATGCACAACCCGGCCCAGGCCCTCAGCGTGCTGGAGCAACTGCGCGCTTGTGGCATCAGCCTGTCGGTGGATGACTTCGGCACCGGCTATTCATCCCTGGCGCAACTGCAACGCCTGCCGGTGCAGGAATTGAAGATCGACCAATCGTTTGTGCGCAACCTCGACAGCACTTCCGGCGACGGCGTGATCGTGCGCTCGACCATCGAAATGAGCCACAACCTGGGGCTCAAGGTGGTGGCCGAAGGGGTGGAGTTCGAGCCCAGCCTCAAGCTGCTCAAGCTCTGGAAGTGCGACACGGCCCAGGGCTATCTGATCAGCCGGCCGTTGAATGCCATGGCGTTTGAGATGTGGATGCGCCGCGAGCGCGTGCCGGTCTAGGGCGTCGGTGGCTGCACCGACGCCGGTCTTTCAGTGTTCAACCGTTGCATCGACCAGGGTTTGCAACCGTTCCCACAAGCCTTCGACGTGGTGGCGCTCCGTCCCCAGCGCGCCAATGGACACGCGTACCATCCAGCGCTCGTCGAGCACGGCGGGGGTGACGTAGGCGCTGCCTGAATGGTTGAGCTTTTCCGCCCAGGCCCGGGTGTAGGTATCCAGCGCCTCACCATCAAGGCCTGGTGGCTCGTGGCGAATGCACAAGGTTTGCAGGGTGACGGCGGCTACCAGTTTCCAGTGTTTGCTGCCTTCAATCTGTTCTGCCAGCCAGCGGGCATTCGCCAGGTCACGCCGCAGCCGGGCCTGCAGGCCGCTGACGCCTTGCTCGCGGATCAGGAACCACAGCTTCAGCGCGCGGAACCGGCTGCCCAGGGAGATCCGCCAGTCGCGGTAGTTCCTGACCTGGCCGTCAGCCTTGGACTGTAGATAGCTGGGGTTGGTGGTCATGATGCGAATCAAGTGCTCGGGGTCGCGTACAAAGTACACCGAGCAATCAAACGCTGCCCCCAGCCATTTGTGAGGGTTGAGGACCAGCGAGTCGGCGTTCTCGATGCCGTGCCACAGCGCGCGGCATTCTGGGAGGATCATCGCGGCCCCGGCCATGGCTGAGTCGACATGCAACCACAGGCCGTGGCGTTGCGTCAGGGCGCCGATGGCTTCCAGGGGGTCGATGGCCATGGCTGCCGTTGTGCCGGTGGTCGCAATCACCACACAGGGTCTGTTCCCGGCAGCCAGGTCTTGTTCGATTGCCCGCTCCAATGCATGCGGTGATATTGCATTGTGTTCGTCGGTTGCCACGGTACGGATATTGTTCTGGCCGAACCCCGCCAGGATCGCGGCCTTGTTCACTGAACTATGGGCGTGGGCCGAGGTGTAGACGATCAAGGGGGCGCCGCTGTTTTGCAGGCCATCGTGCATCAGCGCGTAGTGGGAGCTGCGTTCGCGGGCGCTGATCAGCGCCACCAGGGTGGAGGTCGAGGCCGAGTCCTGGATCACTCCGCTCCAGTTGGCGCTCAGGCCGATCATGTCGCGCAGCCAATCGGTGGTGACTTCCTCGATTTCGGTCAGGGCCGGGCTCGATTGCCACGACAATCCCACCACGCCCAGGCCGGTACTCAAGCAATCGCCGAGGACGGAGGACAGTTCCACATTCGACGGGAAGAACCCGAAGAAGCTTGGATGCTGCCAATGCAACAGACCGGGCATGATCAGTGTTTCGACGTCGCCCATGATCTGTTCGAACGGTTCGGCTGTCTCAGGCGGGCTGGCCGGCAATGCGGACCTGATTTCTCCCGGGGCCGTGGTGGGTTGCACACCGCGTTGCTCGATGTTTTGTCGATAGTCTGCAATCAGGTCGATCATGGCGTGGCCATGTCGGCGGAATTCCTCAGGTGTCATATCAGGGTGTCCGTCAGGAAGAGAAATATAGGCGTTAGCACCAGAAGTAAAACGGCTGGCCAGTGGTATAGCCGATAAACGACTGGATGCTGATGCGCTTGCCTGAATCGAAACCGCAAATGGCATGGGGACGGCGAGTATTGATAATCACCAGTTCGTTTTTCTGCGGCTGGATGCGCAGCGGTTTTTTCAAACGATCTTCGGGCAGTTCCGCCCCTTCGAAACGGATGACCTCGTCGTAGGTAAACGCCTCGGTATCCCAAATGACCAGTTCACCTCCGGAAGGTGGTACTTCGAGGTAAATATTCGCGCTGAATTGATGTTCCAGTTCGGCAATCGACAAGGGCAGGCAATCGACATGGGGGACTGTTTCGGAGAGGTGGGCTGTCTCCGGGAACATGGCGCGGATAATGCCGCAGAACATCGGCTGGCCCTGGAACGCCGCGGTTGTCGCGCCTTCTGGCCACACCTGCCGGATATGCTCCATCAGTAGATGGATGGGTGGTTTGCGCGGGGCACAGAGGTCATTGATCACGCAGCGCATGTGGGTGGCGTCTGCGTAGTATTTCTGTTGCGAATAGCTGTCTGCGGCCTTGCCGTAGGTGGAGTTGAACGGTGTTCCCCAGCGATGGACACCATAGAAATGCTGGACAACTTTTCCGTGCTCATAGGTCTCGTGGTTATATTCCTGGAGCGTCGCCGTTTCGTTGATATGTTTATTTAGTACTTCGCTGGTTTGTTCATTCGCGTAGTCAGGTACCCGGATGGCAAGTATTTCTCCGCGAATAAGTTTTTCCAGGCTGAGTGTGTCGAGTTGCTCGAGCGCCAGGATCCCGGGCACCTGGCTATGCTGGACTGCAGGTATTGATTCAACGCTGTTGAGGTCCGTCATGATGAAAACTCCATGTTAGTTACAGCACGTCATATAGATAACGTTTGTTTGGCTGGGGATTTACTGGCGACAGTGAGCGTCGGATGGCGCAGGGCAAAAGTTGAGGGAAAGACTTTTGGGGAGGTATAGGACTTTTCCGAGTAAACTTTTAAATACATCGGCGCTATCGGATCGCTTTATTTCACGCATAAAAAAAGGCGGCTACCCACTTAGGTAGCCGCCTTTTTCTTACTGCCGGTTTTGCTTAATCCGGCAGTTTGAACGCCATCACATAGTCACCCTGCTTGGTGCCCAGGGAACCATGACCGCCGGCCATGACCAGCACGTACTGCTTGCCGTCCTTGCCGGTGTAGGTCATTGGTGTAGTTTGCGCGCCTGCTGGCAGGCGGCCTTCCCACAACTGCTTGCCGTTTTTCACGTCATAGGCACGCAGGTACTGGTCAAGGGTACCGCTGAGGAAGGACACGCCACCGGCGGTGGTAAAAGTCCCGCCCAGGCTTGGCACGCCCATGGTCAGTGGAATCGGAACCGGCGAGCTGTCACGCACGGTGCCGTTCTTGTGCATCCAGATGGTCTGGTGGTTGGTCAGGTCGACCGCGGCCACATAACCCCACGCCGGCGCCTGGCACGGCAGGCCCAGTGGCGACAGCATGGCTTCGAGGATCACACCGTATGGCGCGCCTTTGTTCGGCTGCACCCCTTCGGTTTCGCTGACACGCGGACCTTGCTTGGCAATGTCGGCGGCCGGGATCAGTTTCGATTTGAACGCCATGTAGCTCGGGTTCACGAACGCGATCTGGCGAACCGGGTCGACGGAAATGCCACCCCAGTCGAACACGCCGAAGTTACCTGGGTAAACGATCGAGCCCTGCAGCGACGGCGGGGTGAACGGACCGTCGTAGCGCATGGATTTGAAGTCAATCCGGCACAGCATCTGGTCGAACGGCGTCACGCCCCACATGTCACGCTCCTTGAGGGGCGGTGGCATGAAGTTCAGGTCGGACTTCGGTTGGGTCGGTGCGGTGTGATCGCCGGCCACTGCGCCTTGCGGTACAGGGATTTCATTGATCGGCACTACAGGCTGACCGTTCGAGCGGTCGATCACGTAGATGCTGCCTTGCTTGGTCGACGCCATCACCGCTTGCTTCACGCCGTCAGCGGTCTTGATGTCGATCAGCGAAGGCTGGCCGCCCACGTCCATGTCCCACAGGTCATGGTGAGTGAACTGGAAGGTCCACTTCACGTGGCCGCTGTCGATGTCCAGGGCAGTCAGGCCGGCGCTGTACTTCTCGGAGTCCGGAGTCCGGTCGCCGCCGTACTGGTCGGGCATCTGGTTACCCATCGGCAGGTAGAGCATGCCGAGTTTTTCGTCCACCGCGAACATCGACCACATGTTTGGCGAGTTGCGGGTGTAAGTCTTGCCCTCGGCCAACGGGGTGGTGTCGTCCGGGTTGCCGCTGTCCCAATTCCACACCAGCTTGCCGGTGTGCACGTCGAACGCACGGATCACGCCGCTAGGCTCGTCGGTGGAGACGTTGTCGGTCACGTGACCGCCGATTACCACCAGGTTCTTGGTAACGGCCGGTGGCGAGGTGGAGTAGTAACCGCCCGGGGCGAAGGTGCCGATGTTGGCACGCAAGTCGATCTGGCCTTTGTCACCGAAGTCTTCGCACATCTTGCCGGTGTCGGCGTTCAGGGCGATCAGACGGGTGTCGGCGGTAGGGACGAAGATGCGTTTCGGGCAGGCATTCGGCGCGGCGGCCGGGCTGGCGCTGCCAGTCGGGCTCTGTTCCGAGGCATACACGGCATCATCGTGATACGACACGCCACGGCAGGTCATGTGCGCCCAACCCTTGAAGTTGGCAGCACCTTCGCTGCTGATCTTCGGGTCGAAACGCCAGATTTCCTTGCCGGTGTCCGGGTCCAGGGCAATCACCTGGCTGTGAGGCGTACACACGTAGAGCATGCCGTTGACTTTCAGCGGGGTGTTTTCCGCGGTGGTTTCACCGGGATCGCCTGGGCCAGGGATGTCGCCAGTACGGAAGGTCCAGGCTGGAACCAGCTTGTGGGCGTTTTCCGGAGTGATCTGTGCGAGTGGCGAGTAACGATCACCGAAGGCCGAACGGCCATAGGAGTTCCAGTCACCATCAGCCTGGGCTGGCGCAGTGCTGGCCATGCCCGGTACCGCATCGCGGTCCAGCTGGCCTTTCTTGACCATGGCGCCCGGGTCGGTGAATTGGCTGGCCAATGCAGCGGCGCCGGCCAGTACGACCGCGACGCTCAGCGCGCCAGTGCCCAGCGGCGAGGCTTGGCCACGCAGCAACGGACGGCGGAACCACGGGAGCAGCATGACGATGCCGAGGGCAAACAGCAGGGCCAGGCGCGGTACCAGTTGCCACCAGTCCAGGCCGACTTCCCACAGCGCCCATACGGTGCTGGCAAACAGCACCAGTGCGTACAAGCCCAGCGCCGCACGGCGTGTTGCCAGCAGCAACAGGCCTGTGACGGTGATGCCGAGACCGGCCAGCAGGTAATACAGCGACCCGCCGAGCATGCTCAGCTTGATCCCCCCGGCCAACAAGGCCAGGCCCATTATCAGCAGCAAGATCCCCAGCAGCCTGGGCAGCAGGCGACTTGGACTTGAAGCACCATCAGTGCTCATAGTGTGGTTCTCCGTTACGTTTTGAATTGATTGCGCACAGTTCACTGTAGATGACGTTCCGGCGCAGGCTTGGTTCAGGGCTAATTCGTTTTCTTCAGAATTTACTTACAACGTCAGAATGAGCTTTGCAGCTTGATCCCGCCGATGAGCGCGTCATCCACCTGGGCCACGGCTCCGGGGTGACGGATGTATTGCAGGTTCGGGCGCACCGTCAGCCACTGGGTGACATGGATGCCGTAATAGAGCTCAGCGCTGTATTCCGTGTGTTGAATCGGCAGGTAGGATGGGTCATCGAAGTCGTATACCGCGTGGGCCTGGTTGCTTGCCTCGGCATTCTTGCGGTAGGCCGGGTTGACGTGCACCCGGGCCACGGCGAAACCGATATCGTCCTTGGCGCGGGCGTCGAACAGGCCCTTGTAGACCACGCCGGCTTGCACGTAGTTATCCACAGCGTTGGTTTTCTTGTCGTGCATCGTGCCGTTGGCGAACACGTTCAAGCCCCGAGAATGGTCGCTGGCCAGGCTGGTGACTTGCTGCTGCACCCCCAGCCACACCCCGTGCTTGCTGGAGGCGCTGCGATAGGCCTCGCCGCTGAGGGCTGCCGGCTGGTCGTTGCGGTCTTTATACACATCGCTGGCCTTGGCGCTGCTGTAGTAGTAGCCGGCGCGGTATTCGCCGGGCAGGCCGTTCAGCGTAGGCGTCCACACCAGCTCAACCGGGAGCAGGGCGCCTTGGGTGCCGCTGCCGCTGAGCTTGAAGCCATTGCCGCGATCGAGGTTGGACGGGTTCTGTTCGTAGGCGCCGACCTGGGCGTACAACTCGGGCGTCAGGTGATATTTGACCCGCAACGCCCACTGGCTCACCGGCCAGTTGTACCAGATGCTGCCAACCCAGTTACCGACCTGCGAGCCGCAGAATGCGAGGTTTTGGAAGTCGCAGGGGAAGCTGTTGAAGTCTTCACCTTCGCCAAAGCGCCCGGCCTTGATGTCGAGCTTTTGGTCGAAGAATTTCTGCTGGTACCACATCTGCGTCAGGCGCCAGGTCTGGCCACGGCCCCAGACTTCCTGGGACGAGGTAAAACCGCCCACACGCGGATCGTTGACCCGGTCATTGGTGATGTTGTTGCCGCTGCGCTCGGTCACCGTCAACTGGAACTCGGCGTCGTGCCAGCCGAGGATCTTCTGCAGATCCAGGTGCGTGCCCAGGCCGAATTGGTCGCTGTAGCGCGCAGTGCGGTCGTGATCCGAGCCGCCGTGCAGGTTGCTGCCCATTTCGCCGGTGTAGTTGAATTTGAAGTCGTAGCCTTGTTGAGACAGCGCTGTCCGAGCGCCGCCGAAATCACCCAGCATCCACGGTGATTCAGCGTCAAAGGCAGGTGCGGCCTGGGCACAGTTGATCAGGCCGAACGGTAACAGCGCAGCGCACAGGCGCAGGTTTGGGAAAGCAGGCATAGGCAAAATGGGGTCTTAATATTTTATGGTTTTGAAACGCAAACAGCGGCCTGGCGCGTTCGCACAAGGGCGTTGAACACGGGCGGTCGATGGTTTGGTGGAATGATGAAACGTTTCAGTTTGTTGCTGACAAGGATAAAGCCCTGGCGCGGGGAGAGAAAGGGCTAAACGGAAGATGGATTCTTTCGGATTTGGTAATAGTGCGCTGGATCGTCGGATTTGGTAGCAATCTGTGCGTTGGTTTGTGTTTGAGGGCGTGGTTATCTGCGTCACCAAAACAGATGGGGGGTCGACATGGAAGGCGACGACAACGTAGGTGAGGCAAAGGCCGTAACAGCCGGGGAACTAGTCATTATTCTCGGTCAGTATCACAGTGCAATGTCCAGACTGGGCTCCGGGATCATCAGTTTGTCCGGTGCTCTGAAACACAGTGAAAATGCCGAAGTGAAAGAGGCGGCAGATGAGGCTTGGTTAAAACTGAATGAGTTTATCGATTACATGGACAGCGTCGCTGATGATTTAAACGCGTTGGCCAAGGAAAAAGGCATCCCAAATGGCGAATGATCTCAAGAATAATGTGAGTTATCTTCGACACGAGTATCGTCAAGCCTCTTCACTCGAGAGTACCCGCAAAAGTGGTGGAGGCAGCGGAGGAGGAAACGACTTGGAAAAGCGTATTGATACGATTGAAAAAGCACTTCCTGATATACGCGATCGGCTTTCGCGAGTAGAGACGAAGCTCGATGGCATAAAAGAACAGATGGTGACCAAGGCTGACCTGATCGCCACAAGGGCCGAGTTTCGTGAAGACACATCAGGGCTGCGTCTTGAGATCGCCAATTTCAGGACAGACATGCAATCAATGGAAACCCGTATCCTGAAATGGTTTGTTGGAACTGCGGGCGTTCTGTCTGCCATCGCCTTTGGCGTCGCCCGACTCGTCCACTGACGTTTTCCGTTCGAAGCCCGGCTTCCCGCCGGGCTTTCTGGTTTTTAAGCCAACTTCGCCAAACACTCTTCAAGAATATCCAGCCCTTCCTCCAGCACCGCCGCTTCAATCGTCAACGGCGCCAGCAGGCGGATGATATGCCGCGATTTGCCGCTGGGCATCAGCAACAAACCCGCCTCGCGGGCCAGTGCCAGCAGCTGGGCCAGTTGTTGTGGCGCCGGGCTGCCGTCGGCGTTGGCCAGTTCGATGCCACGCATGGTGCCCACGCCGGTCAAGCGGCCGAGGTAGGGGGAGAGCCTTTTCGAACACCATGATTCATAGCGACTGACGATCGCTTCTTCCTGCTGCGCGCCCCAACCTTGCAGGTGCTCGTCCGTCATTTCATCCAGGGTGGCCAAGGCCGCCGCGCAGGCAATCGGGTTACCGGAGTAGGTGCCGCCGAGGCCGCCTTTGGGCAGGTTGTCGAGCAATGTCTTGCGACCCACCACCGCACCCAACGGCACACCGCCGGCGATGCTTTTGCCCAGCAGGATCAGGTCCGGTTCGATGCCCAGGCGTGAGAAGGCGAAGCGCTGGCCGGTGCGGCCGAAGCCGGACTGGATTTCATCGGCAATCAACAGGATGTTTTTCTCATCGCAGAAGCGTCGCAGGGCCTGGGCAAATTCCACGTCCAGCGCCAGGAAACCACCTTCGCCCTGCACGGGTTCGATGATGAAACAGGCCACGTCGTCGACGTCGATTTCCACGCTGAACAGGCGGTCCATCGCCTTGAGTGCTTCGCCGCAGGTCACGCCGTTGTCGCGGCTGGGGTAGGGCAGGTGGAACACCGGCCCCGGCAATACGCCGACTTTTTGCTTGTATGGCGCGACCTTGCCATTGAGATTGAGCGTCGCCAGCGTGCGCCCGTGAAACGCACCGTCAAAGGCGATGACGGCGGTGCGGCCAGTGGCGCCGCGGACAATTTTCAGGGCGTTTTCCGCCGCTTCCGCTCCACTGTTGGTGAGCATGCCACTGACCGGGTAATCCACCGGGATGAATGCGGTAAGACGGTCCATCAGTTCGATGTAGGGCGCGTGAGGCGCGGCATTGAAGGCGTAGTGGGTGAGCCTGGTGGCCTGGTCGCGGATCGCCTCCACCACACGCGGGTGGCAGTGGCCCAGGTTGAGCACGCCGATGCCGCCGACGAAATCGATGAAGCGCTTGCCGGTGGTGTCCCAGACTTCGGCGTTCCGGCCATGGCTGAGACTGATGGGGTGGACGATGGAAATCGACTGGCTGATGGTTTCGCGGCTCATGGATCCGGGACTCAAGAATAGGATGCGTCCTTTTATCTAAGCCGTGAGCCGCCTTGCCCCGCAAACGAAATAAAGTCGCCGGGTCATTATTAAAAGTCGGGATGTGCTATGGCGAGGGAGCAAGCTCCCTCGCCACATCCACCATCCAGTTCAGGAACGCCTTCACTTTCGGGATCTCCCCGGCATGCTCGGCATGGGCGATAAAGTGCGCGCCGGCACTCGGCATTCTGTAATCCCAGGGGATCATCAGGCTGGCGTTCGCCAATTCCTCGGCCACCAGATACTGCGGCACCAACGCCACGCCGTACCCCGATTGCGCGGCGCGGATGCACATGTAGAACGTGTCGAAACGCGGCCCGTGGTAGCTGTTTTGCGAGTGCAGGCCCTGTTCCAGAAACCACTCGTGCCAGGCTTCCGGGCGCGAGGTGCATTGCAGCAAGGTGTGGCGGGACGAGGCGTCGCTGCCAGCGGCAACAAACCCGGGGGCACAGACCGGCACCACGGCTTCGCGAAACAACTCGATGCAAGTTGCCCCCGGCCACGCTCCCTGGCCGAAGAAAAACGCGATATCCGCCTTGGCCTGCAACACGTCGAACGGCTCCAGTTCGTTGCGCACGTCCAGGTGGATATTGGGATGGCGCGCGGCAAAATCCTTGAGCTTGGGCACCAGCCAGCGGTCACCGAAGGTCGGCTGGGTGGCGATGCGCAGCACTTCGGTCTCGCCACCGTAGGTGAGGATGTAGCGGCTGGAAATATCCACCTGGTTGAGGATCTTGCGTACTTCCTCCAGGTACAGCGAGCCCGCCGGCGACAGGTACAAACGCTGGCGCACCCGCTGGAACAGCGGGTGGCAGAGCATCTCTTCGAGCTGTGCCACCTGCTTGCTCACCGCGCTCTGGGTCAGGTGCAGTTCTTCGGCAGCGCGGGTGAAACTCAGGTGGCGGGCGGCAGCTTCGAAGCACTGCAGGGCGGTCATCGAAGGGGTCAAGCGTTTCGAGATCATGAGAAGTTCATTCCAAATCGGAAGGAGCCTTTGCCTAAACGTCGTTTGTGGCCAAGGTGTAAAGCCGTTGATACTGACCGGCAACACTATAAACGGCGCGGGTTTGTGGCGCCGAATAATAAAGACCGACAGGGAGCGCCTTGCATGAAGCACATGAAATCCACGTTGGCGGCATTCACCGCCGCAGCACTATTGGGGCTGGCCGCAAGCGCACACGCGGGGGCGACCCTGGATGCGATCCAGAAGAAGGGTTTTATCCAGTGTGGGGTCAGTGATGGGTTACCGGGTTTTGGCGTGCCGGACGCCAACGGCAAGATGACCGGCATTGATGTGGACGTGTGCCACGCCGTCGCCGCAGCACTCTTTGGTGACGCGTCGAAAGTGAAGTTCAGCCAGTTGACCGCCAAGGAGCGTTTCACTGCGTTGCAATCCGGCGAGATCGACCTGATTTCCCGCAACACCACCTGGACCAGTTCCCGTGACGCGGGCATGGGCATGGTGTTCACCGGCGTGACCTACTACGACGGCATCGGGTTCCTGGTGAACACCAAGCTCGGTGTGAAGAGCGCCAAGGACCTGGACGGCGCGACCATCTGCATCCAGGCCGGCACCACCACCGAGCTGAACGTCTCGGATTACTTCCGCGCCAACGGCCTGAAGTACACGCCGATTACCTTCGACACTGCTGACGAAAGTGCCAAGGGCCTCGAAGCGGGCCGCTGCGACGTGCTTACCACCGACCAGTCGGGGCTGTACGCCCAGCGGATCAAGATGGCTCACCCGGATGAGTTCGTCGTATTGCCTGAAGTCATTTCCAAGGAGCCATTGGGCCCGCTGGTGCGCAAGGGCGACGACGAGTGGTTCAGCATCGTCAAGTGGACGTTGTTCGCCATGCTCAATGCCGAGGAAATGGGCATCACTTCGCAGAACGTTGAAGAGCAAGCAAAGTCCAGCAAGAACCCGGACGTCGCCCGTTTGCTCGGCGCAGACGGTGACTACGGCAAGGACCTGAAACTGCGCAAGGACTGGGTCGTGCAGATCGTCAAGCAAGTGGGCAACTACAGCGAGGTGTTCGAGCGCAACATCGGCCAGGGCAGCGTGCTGAAGATCAAGCGCGGCCTTAATGCCCTGTGGAGCAACGGCGGGATCCAGTACGCGCCGCCGGTTCGCTGAGGTTTCACGAAGAAACCGTGTCCTTGCCCGCCGCCTTGGAGCAATACAACGCCTGATCGGCCCTGGCCATCAGGCAGGCGGGTGACTCATCGTTGCGTCGCTCTACCACGCCGAGGCTCAACGTCACCTTGAAGCTGCCCACGGCGGGCAAGTCCTTGAGCGCACAGCGCATCCGCTCGGCCAATTCCCGCGCGGTCTCCAACGTGCTTTTGGGCACGATGACCATGAATTCATCGCCGCCCCAGCGGGCCAGCAAGTCGCCGTGGCGAATGCAGGCCTCCAGGCATTCCACCACGCGCACCAGGGTTTCATCGCCTACGGCATGGCCGTGCTGATCGTTGATGGGCTTGAAGTCGTCAATGTCCATGGCGATCAGCGACAGCGGCAGGCGAAACCGTTGGGCGCGAGCGCACTCTTCCAGCAGGACGCGTTCAAGGCGGTAACGATTGGCCACGCGAGTCAAGGCGTCGCGTTCGGCCAGGGAGCGATTCTCGTCCAGTTGCAACTGCAGTTGTTGATTGACCCGCGACAGCTCGCGGGTGCGCTCGGCCACCAGGGCTTCAAGGGATTGATTGCGGCGCTCCAGCTGTTCGATGGACTGTTTGCGCGCCTGGATACTGCGGTGGGCGCCGACCATGCGTGCCACCGAGCCGTCGTCGTTACGTGCGATCACGTAGCCGCGGTCTTCGATCCACAGGTAGGAGCCGTCTTTCTTGCGGCAGCGGTATTCGGCTTGATAGTGAGTGGTGCGGCGGTTGATGTAGTTATCAAACAGCACCATCACTTGGGGATAGTCATCGGGATGAATCACGTTTTCCCAGGTGAATACGCTGTTTTCCAGGGAGTGATGGGCATAGCCGAGCATTTCGTACCAGCCGGGGTTGCGGTAGACGAACCCGGTGTTGGCGTTCCAGTCCCAGATCCCGTCGCTGACCAGCTCCATGATGGCATGCAGCATGTCGGCGTTAAGGTCGCAAAAGTCCTTCCTTGACGGTTCGCTGCCGGATGTATCGTCCATTGCGCACTCCCTGCGTGGACTGGCTCCTGGGGCCAGCCAAAATTGATGCCGATACTCCGTGGCTGGCGGTACTGTACAACGGCGCCTTGGCGCTTAGAAGGGGGTCTTTGGTCTAGTGGGGGTGTGGCTAAAAGCCACTAATTGCTTGGGTTCAGCTTCTGATCAGGCGCCGCCATCCTGGTCCTGGGCGCCCCATTGGCATTGTGCTGATAAATCGCCTCAGGCTGCCCCTGCCGGTTAAAAAACACCTGCCCGATCCCGGCAGAATTCCAGAGCCGTTCGCCCGCTTCAGCGTGTTCCGGAATATGCGGCACTACCTGCATGAGTCGGCGACGGGTGAACCAGTTCAGCGGTGAGCGCGGTGAGTAGAGCCATCGATTGAGACGGTCGAACCATTCCAGCAAGCGCGGCGGGAATTCGTTCTTGATGCCGCTGCTGGTGATCTGCCAGATTTTTGGACCGGCATTGCGGTGGCGAATCAGCACTTCATAGACGAACGAGTAGTGCACGTCTCCCGAGAGGATCACGTAGTTGCCCGGTGTGCGGGAGTGACGAAAGATGTTGAGGATCACCTGTGCTGCGCCGCGGTGGGCCATCCAGTTTTCCGCGTCCACCAGCAGCGGGTAGCCGCACCAGCTGAAGGCCTTCTGCACGGTTTCGATCAGTTTGACGCCGAAGATCGGCGCCGGTGAAACGATTATCGCGCAAGGGTGATCCAGCAGCTCCTGTTGCAGTTCGCTCAGTGCTTCCCAGTCCAGCAGGCCGGAGGGTTGCTTGAGGTTGAACTCGCTGCGCCAGCGCCGGGTACGGGTGTCGAGCACTACCAGTGCGGGGGTGGTAGGCAGCACGTAATGCCATTGCTGGAACTTCAGCAGGTCATCCACCAGCTCATCTTGAGCGTCAGGCTGCAGGTAGTTGTCGTGGGCCTGTGTGGTGAGCGCCAGGGTTTTGCCGATTACCGTATCGAACGCATCCGGGTTATTGCCCCAGCCCTGGCACAGCATATAGGCCAGTAGTGCGTTGCCGATGATGCGCTTGGAGAACGGATGCCCGTAAGCGGTTTCTTCCCATTGGGCGCTGAGGTTCCAGTCGTCGGTGATGTCGTGATCATCGAAGATCATCAGGCAGGAGAGGTGGGCGAACACCCTGGCCACGCCACCCAGGCCGTCACGGAACGTGTCGATCTGCACTTGCTCGTGCCCATAGCGTACGTGCCCTTCGGCGCGCAGTTGCGGCGCTTGCGGGGTGATCAGCTGCCACGGTACGGGCGACCACGCCAGCAGGTACATCGCCATGACTTCGGCAAAAGTCACCAGGTGGTTGTCGGCGCTGCTGCTGGTGAAAATAGGCTTCTTCACCCCGCCAAAAAAACGCTCGCGCAGGGTCTCGTTGCTCTTCAGGGCGGGCAACAGGTCGGCTCGATGGTAGTAGCTGGCGGCATGCTCATAAAGCGCGGCGCTGTTGTCGACGACGGCACCGTCGAGGTGTTCGTCGAACAGGCCGAGGCGCGTGATCAGCGCATGAATGGCCCGCAGCATCGGCCCCGCGACATCGTCGGCGTAGACCTGGTCGCCACTCATCATCAACAAGGCCGGGCGTTCCTCCAGGGTGTTCGATTCGGCCAGCAGCCGGTCGACACACAGCAAACCGTCGGCTGCGCTGTGATGGGGCTTGCGGCAGGAACCGTGGACCAATTGGTGGATGCGGCTGTGCAGGACGAAATGCGGGCCTTGTGCGCCCGGGTAGAGCAGGTGCGGCGCCCATTCGGCGATACCAGCACGGTTTACCAGCAGGTCGTAGCCGATGCTCACGTCCTGGGGCAGGGCTTCCGCCAGCGGTACGTCGATCAGATGGATAAAGGCCTGGCGCCCGACGGGCACCACCTTGCATTGGCTGGCGTCCAACTCGATATCGAGCGCCGCGCCTTGGGCGACTTGCAGCCTCAGGGTCAATGCCAGGGGACGACTTCCCACCAGCCACATCACCAGGCGCCGCGGTTCCAGGCGTCGCAGCAACGGGCCGGCGAGTACAGCGGGAAGTGTGTCGGGGTGAGGCATCAAGGCAACGGCTCTGGGCAAGGTTGGGCCGAAAAGGTAACGCATTGAATGTCAGCGTTTTGTTAAGGCGCGATACCCGGGCGAGCGGCAAATTACCCGGCGCCCACTGGCCCGGGCTATAAACCTTTCATCTCAAATCATGACTGCGTGGCGCAGGTCTCGCCTTCGGCAATCATCCAGCGCAGCACTTCGGCCAGGGCCACACTGTGCTGGCGCTCGACCCAGCGCACACCCTGCGGGCTGTACCGTTCGACATAGCGGCTCAGCACCAGGCGGCCCTGCTCCGACGACAGGCTCAGGCGAGTCTCCCGGCAGAGCAGCGCGCTGGTCCCGCGTTTACGAACCTGACGTTGCAGGACCAGTGAGCTTGATTCAGAAATCATCGCCGGCTCCCTGTGCACAATTATCGGCCTGAGGCGACGTCGCCCCCTGCTTGCCCTCCAGCACAAAGGCCGCGCGGTGTTCGGCCACCACGTTACGCAAGGCACTGTAGTAGTCCGGCAGCTTTTGCAGGCTGTCGGTCAGCGGCAGCAACGAGGCGCGCGTGTCCACTGTGCCACCCACCAGGCTGATGGTGCCCAGGGTTTGCACGGTATCGCTGTCGCCCAGCGGCGCCACCAGGAAGTTCAGGACCTTGCCCGCCGCATCGCGGCTGTTGCCGGTGCCCAGCAACGGCAGTTCGACAATCGGCCCGTTGCCAATCCCCCACACGCCAAAGGTCTGGCCGAAATCGGCGGTGTGGCGAGGGATGCCCAGCGGGTCCGAGACATCAATCAAGCCGACGATCCCCACGGTGGTGTTCACCGCAAAACGTCCCAGGGTGTTGATCGAACGCCGTGGGTTGCCTTGCAGCAGGTCGTTGATGAAGACCTTGGGCTCGCTGAAGTTGCTGGCGAAGTTATGCACACCCTGCTGGAAAAACTCCGGCATGTATCGGTAGCCTCGGGCTACAGGCGCCAGGGCGTAGTCATCCACCGCGCGGTTGAAGGCGAACACGCCCCGGTTGACTGGTTCGGCGGGGTCATACACCGGGTAGGAAACCTGTGCGCAGCGTGTGGTACTCGTTACGTTGGCCGGGCTCGCGCAGCCTGTGAGGTAAGACACAGTCAGCAACAACACCGCCTGGCGAGCCAGGTGCTGGGGATACGTCAGCGAGCGCATGGGGTCAGTCTCCGGGAAAAGGAAGCCGATGCTGGCAGCCGCAGCTTGCGCAAAGATGTCTGCTTTATTGCGCCGTTGACGCTTTATTGCACGATTGAAATATATGACGGGCCGCGTCGAATGGTTTTAGATGGCGCATCGACAAGACCAAGTGATGCCCATCGGTGAGCCATCTTTTAATCGTGGACGATGACCTCGAGGTCCTCGCCCTGCTGAAGAAATTCTTCCTGCAACATGGCTACACGGTCGAGACCGCCGCCAATGGCGCCGAGCTGTGGGCGGCCATGGAGCGTACACCTGCCGACCTGATCATCCTCGACCTGATGCTGCCGGGGGATAACGGCCTGTTGCTGTGCCAGCGCCTGCGCCAGCAATACGCAACACCGGTGATCATGCTGACCGCCATGGGCGAACTGAGTGATCGCGTGGTGGGCCTGGAAATGGGCGCCGA